>JANJTY010000347.1 GCA_024710865.1 Lysobacteraceae bacterium
CGCACCTCTTCGTTATCCAGGCGCATCCGACCTACAGCGCCGCATTCGGGCTCGAGCCGGGCTCGGTGCTGCGGCTGCTGGCCGACTTCGCCGGCTATTTCGCAGGCCTGTCCGCGCCGCTATTGCTGCTTCGCTTTTTTATCGGCTATCCGCGCAGGCCGACCGATGTGGAGTGGCAGGCACATTTCCGGGCGGTGCGCGAGATCGCGAGTCGCAAACTTGCACGTGGCTGGCGGCGGTACGTGTATCCCTCGAGCAGTCGACATTCTGCGCTGGCCTTGCCATCCGGAAGCTTCACGACCGGCGCTCTGCTGTCCAAGCTCGATGCAGGGTGGCCGCTTCTTGTCGCCGCGACTGTGGCCCTCGCCAGCGCGATTCTGGAAGCGCTGGCAGGCAGCAAACTGCAGTCGATCGCGTGGGTGGTCGGGATGGTCTGCATGACCCTGCCGATGAGCCTCGTGCACGAGGCCATGCGCTTCCATCTCGACAACGCGTTGCCTGAGGATCGACGTCGGGTCGAGTGGATCTATGCAACGCTGCTGTTCGGCGGTCTTGCATGGTGTGCGATCGGTCCGCTGTGGTGGCTGCTACTGGCTGTTGGGCTTCCTCGCCTCGAAGCCCTGGGCTTGCTTCCGCCATCGGCGGTGATGCCAGTGGCTCCCAGCATCACGGCCCTGCAGCTGCTCATCTTGGCATTCCTCGCCGCCCTCTCCCTCTCGATCTTCTACCGCGGCACGGTCGATCCGCGCCTGGCGATCGGACGCATCACCCTGGCCGGCGCGGTGGGCTTCGTGCTGGCCTTCGTGCTGCTGCTGGTCGAACGCACCGTCGCGGTGCGCCTGGCGCTGTGGCTGGAACTGCCGCCGGAGACCGGGCTCGCGATCGCGATCGCCGCCGCCACTGCGACCTTCGCGCCGGTGCGCAACCGCTGCGAGCGGCTGGTGAACCGCCTCGTGCTGCACCACCTGCCGCTGGAGTCGGTGGCGCAGGGCACGCGCGTCGAGGGCACGATCGCGCTCAGCGACCTGTGCGGCTACACCGCGCTTTCGGCCCGCGACGAACGCCAGGCCCTGCTCGCCGCCGCCCTGCTGCAGCGCCAGGCCGAGCGCCTGTGCGAGGCGCACGACGGGCATCTGGTCAAATCGATGGGCGATGCGGTGCTGATGCGCTTCGACTCGGCCGCCGCCGCAGTGGCCGCGGTGCAGGCCCTGCACCTCGCCTTCGCGCGCGGCGCGGCGGACCTCGGCCTGCCGTCGCTGCCGGTGCACAGCGGCCTGCATGGGGGCAGCTTCACCCTGACCGACGAGGGCGACGTGTTCGGCCAGGTGGTGAACATCGCGGCGCGCCTGCAGTCGCAGGCCGAAGCCGGCGAGATCGTGCTGAGTCGCGCCACGGCGGATGCCGCCGGGATCGCGCCCGGATCGCTGCGCGACCTGGGTGCGCGCACGCTCAAGAACGTACCGGAGGCGATGGCCTGCGTCGCACTGCGGCCTCAGGGGGTGGAGCCAGAACCAGCCGCTGACTGAACCTTCCGTCTCGCCGGGTTTCAGCCACGCCCCAGCGCGGCCTGCGCGCGCTGGGCCAGACCGCGCAGTTCGCCCGGCAGACGCCCGCCCGCGTGCATCGCGCGGCTGCAGGCCGGCAGCAGGGCGATCGCCTCGTCGATGATCGCGATCATCTCCGGCGAAGCCTTGCTGCGCTTTTCGATCAGGCACAGGGCGAGCTGCTCGACCTGGCCGCAGAAGCCGCCCAGGGTGCGCGCGCCCACCATCTGGCCCGAGCCCTTGAGGGTGTGGAAGCCGCGCCGGATGCGCTGCAGCGTCTCGGCATCGCCGCGTCGGGTACGCCACGCGGGCAGGAGTTCGACCAGGCTGGCGGACACTTCATCCAGTTCGCCGAGGAAGACCTCGCGCACGTCCGGATCGATGGGCTCGGACGCGAGGCCGCCAGCCGAACCCAGCCAGCGGGACAGCCATGTCCGGCAACGCACGATCCAGGAAGCGCCCATAGACCCCGATTCCGCAGCCCCGTGCCCAGGACCCGACCCGGCAAAGGTGGCCGCGGCGGCTGCGTCCGTCAAGTGCGGGCGCCGGCGCGTGCCCCGCGCCGAGCCGTCTCAACCGGCCCGTTCCGCAACGGCATACTGCCAGCATGGCCACCCTGCCCGCACCGCACGCCGGCCGCCACCGTCTCCTCCCGAGCGAGCGCGAAGCTTTCGCTCGCGCCGCGGGTTCCGGCGCGTTGCCGCCCGGCTGGGTGGGCGTGGACGCTGCGGCCTCGGATCTGTGGTGCGGACCCGGACTGTGCGTCGCGCGCCGCGGCGCCTCGGGCTTCGAGCTGATCGAGGGCGAGGCGGCGCGCCGGCTGCTGATCGAGCACGGCTTCCGCGCCAGCGCGGACGAACGCCGCCGCGCCGACGCTGCAGCCGCACCCGGAACGCCCATTCCCGAAGCCATACGGGCGCTGGCCAGGGCATTCCCCGAGCACCGGCCGATCGAAGTACGCCCCACCGGCGCCCTGTTCGTGCGCGTGCCGGGCGCGGTGCTGGGCTGCGACGGCCGCCTGGGCACGCTCGACTGGATCCTCTGGTACGAAGGCGAGGAGGCGATCGATACGATCTTCCAGTTCGGTATGGATCGCGACGGGAGGACCCACGAAAGCGAACCGCCCTCCCCGCCCGCCGCAGCGCAGCCCAGCACCGATGCGAGGCCGCAGTCCACCGCCGCGCTGCGCATTCCCCTCGCCTGGAGCGAGCGCCAGAGGCTGCTGCGCGGGCTCGCGCTCGCCGCCGCCTGCGCCGGGTTTTCACCCGTCCTGGCGCTGCCGCTGCTCCTGCTCGATGCCGTCGCCTGGCTGATCGGGATCGCCGCGCTCTGGGCCCTGGCGATTCCGCTTGGAGGCTACTGGCTGCGCCGTGCAGAAGAACGCGCCCGGCGCCCCTGCCTCGAACTCGACGGCTACCTGCTGCGCGTGCCACTGCGCAGCCTCACCCGGAGCGTCGACCTGCGCCAGGCGCGGATCGAGCGCAGCTGGCAGGCGCCGATCCCGGCGGCCCCGAAACACGGCGGGACGCGGCCGCCCGAGGCACGCCTGCGACTGACATCGGACGGCGCGGACATCCTGTTCGTTGGGGTCGGCCTGCCGCAGCTGCCGGGCTTTCCGCTGCGAAGCGCCCCGGTCGGCGCCTCGACCCACATTCTGGAACTCTTGCCGGGCGATTTCTCGGCACTGTGCGCCGCGATCGAGTCGGGCCGTCGCTGACCGCTGCACCCAGCGCGGGCGTCACCGGCGCTGCGCGCGGCCGCTGACGGATGGATCGGACCCCGCTCCGCGCCCCGCCGGCGGGACGTCGGATCAGCCGCTTCATCGTGGCGCTGCTCAATCCGTTGGCAGATCCAGGCGTCGCGGTTCGCTCGCGTCCTCGCGAATCTCCAGGGACTGATCGACCGCCAGGTCGCGAAAAATCTGACGGCGCCCGCTCGCAGGCCAGTCGATCTCGATGCGCTCGACGCGG
>JANJTY010000350.1 GCA_024710865.1 Lysobacteraceae bacterium
AGGGTGTCGGCGAAGGCCGCAGCGGAGAACAGACAGGTCGCCAGGAAGGCTATCGGCACGCGCAGGAGTTACCCCTGCATCTGTCGGCTCGGTGAAGGGACACGGCGAGCGCATGGTAGCGCGCAGACCATCGGAACGTGCCGCGCCGCGCCCAGTCGCACAGTTCGCCATCCCGATGGGCTCGTCACATGCGCCGATTGACTGCCGTGCTGGTGCTCGCGCTTCTGCTTTCGGCAAGCGCCCTGGCGAGCAGCTGCAGTCCGATGTTCGAATCGCACTACCTCTGGTGCGCGGACGGCAGCTGTCGGGTCGAGTTCATCGTCCGCGATTCGCCCAGCTTCGGCACCTGCGCCCGATACAAGCAGACGTTCGACGGCGCTTCGCAGCGCGGGCGATGGATGGAGAGTCTCGGCCGCTTGCTGGGCGAACCGGAGAGGTCGGGTGCGTTCCGGATCGACCTGTGGCTCTGGGGCGGACATCCCGCTGGTTCGGTCCTTGAGGCCACGCTGGGGGACATCTTTCCGAAGGTCGACTTTGCGCAGGGATTCGATGGGCTCGATGGCGAGGTGGCCGCTGCTGCGCGAGAACTGGCGGCACGAAACGCGCCGTGGAGATCGGTGGACGTCGACCGGCGCGTCGAGCTTGCGGGGCTGAGGGCCTCGATAGCCGACGAGGGCAAGCGAGCGTATCGTCGAGCGCTTTGGCGCTTCACTGCGCTGGAGCTGGTGCCCGGATTGGCGCTGGCCCTGGTGCTCGGGTACTCGCAGTGGCGCTTCTATGGCCGCATCTGGAATCGCTCGCGTCCGCTGACGTGGCGGGATGGCTGGGTAACCCTGCTGCTACCCATCGCAGTCTTCGCGGCGGCCTTGGGCTCGACCTGGCTGCCCGGACAGCACCTCACATTCGCTACGGTGCTCGTTGCGCCGCTGGCGCTGATCTGCCTGGCCCTGCAGCTGATCGCCCTGCTCGTGACGGCCGTGGCGCGTTGGGCTGTTGCGGGCCACGGCCTTGGTCGGCGCACCCCCGGCTCGTGATGCGGTTCGCTATGCTCACCGGCATCCCACGACGGCACAGAAACCGGGGTCAGCGCACCTGCTCACGCCACGCAGGGCGTGGCTGGCCGATACGATGACGCCTTCGGATCCGGGCAATCAATGAGGTGGGCGAGCATTGGTTCGCCCGTTCATGGGCGATCTTGATTCCGAGTCCTGGCAGTCCCGCATTGCCGCGAACCATCGCTGCGTCTGACGAGCGCGAGGCGTTGGGAACTGCGATCCGAGAATGCCTCAGGACTCGAACCCGTCGCGGAACATGATGTTGCCTTTGGCCTCGAGCGCGCCCTTGTCCACTTCCCGGTCGGCGGCGCGGGGATTGCCGAAGACGTCAGTCGCGGGCAGCCCGCCGGGCGGATCGTTGAATCCCGAGTCGCGCAGGGTGGAGCCGGTCGAGAGAATCCGGTAGTCGCCGGCCATCGACCAGTCGGCGGCTCCGGCCGTGTTGTCGATGTCCGTCAGCGGTGGCTGTGGCAGGTTGCGCGTCTCGATGTGGTTGGACACGAGCGAGACCTCGGATCCGGCCTCGGCATTCAGCTCGTAGTGGACGAGGCTGGTGGCGGTGTTGTTCGCGATGATGTTGTTGTACAGATCCACCTTGCCCGCCACGTTGACGCCGGCCACCTCGCCGACGCCGACGTTGTCGTGGATGGAGTTGTTGATAAGGAAGCCGTGCGCGCCATCCAGGGCCTGGATGTCGACCGCGGGGAACTCGATGCCGCCCTGATGGGAGGCATGGTGCGCGATGACGCTGTTGCGCAGCGACATCGTGCCTCCGCCGGTTTGCTGCATCCATACGGCGCCGCTCCAGCTGTCATCGCTGTAGAGGATCACCAGGCGGTCGGCCAGGAAGCGGGCGCTGTTGCCGGCGTTGACCTTCCACGAGAGCGCCCTGGCGTAGCCCCAGCCGCCGGCGCTTCCTGAGTCGACCAGGTACAGGTTCTCGATGGTCACCGATCCCAGGAACTGCCGTGGAGGATCGACCTGGAAGCGCATCCCGACCTTGCCCTGCAGGTTGAGCAGGGTAAGGGTGGCATTGGGCGTCTGCTCCGAGCAGTTCGTACCGACCTTCCAGCCGCCGCTGATCTTGAGCGAGGTGTCCAGGTCGGAGTCAGCCGGCCAGTAGAGCAAGGCGGCCTGCACATTCGGACTCGGTGGGGCGAAGCTGGCGGCCTCCAGCCGCAGCTCATCGTCCTGACCGTTTTCCCCGGCGATGTCCGCCGCCTGCTGCAGCTGGGCAGTGTTGGTCACGCAGATCATCGCCGCCGAAGCTGGGGGGACGAAGCCGCAGGTGAGTGACAACAGCGCGATGCGAAGTGCGTTCATGGCTCGGATCCAAGGGCGGGCAGGGTCTCGCTGACCGCCCCTGCTCACGCTGACGGCGCGATGATGGCGGGGCTTGCGAGCGTCCTGGGACAAGGAACGCGGAACCTGAGAAAAGCGGGACATGGCGGTCCGAAACCGGGGCCTGGGCCCGGCCCCGTGCTCGAACCTTCAGCGCACCGCGCGGCGCATCATGGACGCGCGCGTGAGGCGCTTTGCTGTGCCCACCGGAATCTCGAAGGAGATTGCCGCTCAGCCGCTGCGCATGCGCAGGGCGCGCTGTTCCTGTTCCTGCTTCTGCTGCACGGCGGCCGTGATCTGGCGGACGCCCGAGAACGCCTTGATCCAGGTCCAGGCGATGAACAGCAGGTTGAACACGGGGACGAACATGGCGATGTAGATCAGCAGGCTCAAGGACAGCTCGACCTGACCGCGCGCGTGTCGTCCGGACATGCCGAGGGCATCGAGGCCGCGCAGGGCGCTGATGGTCTCGCCGACTTCGCGGTGGGTGATGCGGAAGGCCATGATGCCGAGCACGCCGCTGAACAGGCTGACCAGGAAGAACAGCTTGTACTCGGCGATGACCGGGCCGGGCAGGAACAGGACGAGTTGAACCAGGGCGGCACCGAATGCCAGAAACTGCGCGTTGCGCAGGGCGGCGGTGGCGCGTTTGACACGGTTGCTGCTCAGTACGGCGCTCAATGTCGATTCCCCCGATCCGAATGGCCGGCGGAGTCTAGTCGAATGCGAAACCGGCGCAATGCCCCCCACCGCATGGGGAAGCGGCGCATGGTTTCGCGAATCAGCCGCACGCTGGGCGGCGAAGGGGTACCTGCGCTGGCTAGGGAATGGGCTGGTGCGCTCCGTGGTTGTGGCCAGGCGCGTTGCGGCAGCGACGCAGCCCTTCGCCGCCTCACGCGGCGTCAGGCTCCGCATGCAGCGGCACGCTGGCTGCGCGCACCGGGGCTGAGACGTTCTTGAGCGCGAACGACTGCAGGCCGGCGGTCACCGCATCGGAATCCAGCCGGGACAGTGCGGCGTCGCTGAGCAGGGCGTGATTCCCTCCCGCCGCCGAACACAGCCGTGCGGCGAGGTTGACGGTCGCACCGTACAGATCGCCATCGCGCGCGATCACCACGTCGCCCAGGTGTATGCCGGCGTGCAGCGGCAGCGGCTCTATCTCCAGCCTCGCCATGCCACCGCGGTAGCGCGCGATCAGTTCGCGCAGGGCGGCCAGCGCCGCGCCCGGGTGCGGAAAGCGCAGCAGCGTTCCGTCACCGATCGACTTGATCGACTCGCCGCCGTGGGCGAGCGCGGTTTCGCGCGCGCACTTCTGCAGCAGGCCGGCGTGCAGCAAGGCGGCGGGCTCGTTCTGTTCGGAGAGCGCGGTGTAGCCGGAGAGGTCGACGAAGCACACGCACAGCTCGACGCGCCGTCCGTCCGCCAGGTCGCGCGCCGGCATCAGGCGTTCCACCAGGCGGTCGACGCGGCGCTCCATGCGGTTGCGCAGCGGCGCGAAGGCCACGGCGGCCAGGGTGCCGGCGAACACTGCGCCGAGCTGGTCGGGCATGCCGAAGCGCGCCACGACCTGAGAAGTCACGGCGCCCTCAACCGCGACGAACAGGCCGGTCAGCAGCACGCCGCACAGCGCGACCAGCGCGCCGCGGCGCAGCGCCAGGCGGGGGTCGAGCGAGCCGTGGTAGAAGATCGACAGCGCCAGCCCCAGCAGGAAGCTCGTGACCACGACCGGAAACACCAGCAGGGTCCCTACTTCCAGCGCGAGCGAAGGCAGGGCCATGCCGAACAGGAAGAAGTCCCGACCGCCGAGGATGGAGGCGATCGCCGCCAGGAAGAGCGACCCCCAGATGGCGGTGGCGGCGATGAATCCGAACAGCGGTCCGAGCACCATCCAGCCGATGCGGCGCCGGTCCTCGCCGCTGCCGTAGCGGTAGTTCACGTGCAGATTCTCGAACGCGAGCATCGGCAGCAGCGGCGCGGCGACGACGACGATCATCAGGGCGGCGTCGAGCGGGCCTTGGCCTTCGCTGCCGCGCAGGGAAAAGACGGCACCGGCCGCCGCCGCCGTGGCGATCAGAATCAGTCTGACGCTGCGATGGGTGGCGAGGTCGAGCACGGCCTGCGCGAACGAAACACCGCCGGCCAGCGAGGCCTCGATGTCGAAGTCGCTTGGGTTCGCCTGGGTCAGCGCCACCCGCGTGCGGCGACGGAACGCGCGCGCGAGGGACTGGAACCAGGCGTTGAAGCGCCTGCGCGCAGGGCTCCAGGTTTCGACATTGCGGTCAGGATCGATCAGCTGCCGCCTGAGGTTGGCGTACAGATGCTCCGCGCTCGCACGCCTGGGGTAGATCGCGGCGAAAGTCCAAAGGTCGGCCACGGCCATTCCGGCCGCGGCGAATGCGCCGATGTCGATCAGTAGCCGGTAAGCGTCCGTGGCGCCAAGCTGCAGCCGGAAATGGAACAGATACAGCACCGCGCAAGCGCCCAGGGCCAGCGCACGACGCAGGACGCGGATGTCGCGGGTCGTGGACGGGGACAGGGACAGCGCCAGGGCGAGCACGCCGGCCAACAGCGCGTTCAGCACCACCAGGGCCGGCAGGATCGGGGCGAACGCCGCATGTCCGTCGGTGAACCGGGCCCACAGGCTCAGCATCGGAAACTGGTCGATGCTCGCCGTCCGAGTCCAGGGCGGCGCCAGCCAGAGGGCGATTGCCCCCAGCGCGACCAACACCCCGAGCGCCGCGACAGCCCAACGCTCCAGTCGAGTCAGCGCTTCGGCCAACATGGCGACCCCCTCTGGTGCCGGCGGCTGCGCACGATCTTGCGCGGAATCGGGCGCTCGGACAAGACCGAACCCGGGGGCAGGGCTGTCGGCCGGCAACGGTCTACCGGGCATCCTTCGGCGGCTGCAACCAGCCGTGCCGCAGCATGCAGGCGCGGTAGACCATGTCGCGCTCGACCCTGGCGACGGCCTTCGCCTCGGACTTGCAGATCAACTTGGCGGTGCCGAAGGCATGGGCGTTGCTGCCCTGCCAGCCGGGTTCGTGCTGCGTGGCGCAGCCCGTCAGCAACGCCAGCGCAGCCGCCAGAGGATGTATCGGACGCATCGGCAACGCGCTCCGCGCAAGGTGACCGCCGCAGGTCTGCCATGCCGATGCGGCTTGCAGGCCACTGGGCTGACGCTGGGGAAGGGGCGGCCGGCTAACGCGGCCGATTCGTGGCGGCGCGGCGCGCCATCGGTCCGGGTGCTACGACCGCAGGATCGTCTCCATCGCCTTGCCGCGCGCCAGCTCGTCGATCAGCTTGTCGAGCCAGCGGATCTTCTGCATCAGCGGGTCCTCGACGTCCTCCACGCGCACGCCGCAGACCAGGCCCTTGATCAGCGCGCAGTTGGGATGCATGGCCGGGGCCTGGGCGAAGAAGGTCGCGAAGTCGACCTGGTCCGCGATCTGCCGCTCC
>JANJTY010000559.1 GCA_024710865.1 Lysobacteraceae bacterium
CTCGGTGCTGGCCGGTGCCATGCGATACTGGCCCAGGAGCATGCCGGCGGCCACGATAACCCCACCAGCCGCCAACAAACCGAGTCGACGACGACTCCCGCCGGCTGCGATCGGGCGCGGCCACCCATGCCAGACCGACACGAAGCCAAGGCACGCCACGAGTTGGATGAATGCCAGGGTCGGAGCGAAACGCGGCGCCCACATCAGGTCCCGCTGCACCAACCAGGCCGTGACTGTGGTCAGGGCACCGACGGCCAGAAGGTGGGGTCGCAGCAGCAACAGGCCAAAGGTTCCGAAAATGACCGCCTGCAGCCATTGCATCACGGTGGCTGATTGCAGCCACGTGGTCAGATTGCTCAAAAGATACACGATCAGCGACCCGGTTCCGGCCACCTTTGAAGCATCGATGGTCCTGACCTTGTCGAAGCAATTCGTGTTGGCGGGATCGAGCACCGGCTGCTACTGCACTATGTACAGGTTCAGCTGTGTGATCAGCACGCTCGCCAGCCCTATGGTCAATGCCGGCAGGTTCCACGTCCGGCGCCAGTCGCGCAGGGTCCCGGCGGCGGCCGACCGCAGGACGTCCTCGGCCAACACCACCAGCGCCACCGGCACCAAAATGAGGACGCAGTCCTCCTTGAGCGCCTGGAGGGCCAGCCCGCACAACAACGACCCCAACCATCGCCGCTGGATCAGGAAATAGGCCAGCCAGAGCGCGAGCGCCGGAATCAACAACTCGATCTGAAAGCCATAAAAGTCGACTTGGTAGACCTGCAGCGACAACGGCATCAGCGTGGCAACCGTCGCGAAAACCGTGGCCGCCCCCGTTCCGACATCGAACAACCGGAGGATCTTGACCATCGCGACGAATCCCGCCGCCACCGCCACCCCGGCGGCGAAGAGCAAACCCGGTGCGCCGAACGGGTACGCGACGATCGCAAGGAGCGGACTGAGGAAATAGGCGTGGACCGAAAGATAATTGATGAAAAGGCTGTCATGGAGAAACTTCCCCTGCAGCCAAGACGTCGCCAACTGGACATTGATGAAGAGATCGTAGGTCGTGCCCAGACCGAGGTAACGCCGTAGCAGGAAGGCGAAGATCCACGCCCCCACGGCCGCGGCGGAGATATAAACCGCGGCCGCGCGCCAACTTCGCAGCGGTTCTGGCACGCCCGGGGCGGGCGTGGTGAATACCGCGGCTAGGGATTTCCGCCATGACTTGGGCATCAGGGCCGGCAGCGTGAGCCAGGCGGACAATCCGGGTCGAACCCAAAGTGGAGCGTCCTCACGACGCGAAACTCAGCGCTTGCGAGGCCCAGCCGCCGTGCCTTGCTGGTAGTATCGCTGCAAACATGGCCGAACCCATCGCCATTTCCGCCGAGGACGCTGCGCGGCGCGAAGCGGAAGCCGCGGTGTCGAATGCACCGCGCGACGCGGCGCGGGCCGAACTGGCGCGCGCGCGGCTCGACCTCGCCCACACCCGGGTGCTGGCGCCGATCGATGGCCGCATCGGACGCGCCGAACGCAGCGCCGGGAACATCGTCGCGCCCGGCGACCGTCTCGCCCTGCTGGTGAGCGACGCGCAGGTCTATGTCCGCTTCGACCTGGCCGAGACCGACCTCGCGCGCGCGCCGGCTGACGACTGGCGGGCGCGTTTCAGCCTGCCGGAGCTGCCGGAACGGACGTTCGAAGGCCGCCTCGCCTTCCTTGAGAACGAGGTCAGCGCCGACACCGGCACCCTGCGTGCCCGCATCCTGCTCGCGGGCGACCCGGACCTGGTGCCGGGCCGCTATGGGCGGATCGAGCTGGAGCTGGGGCGCACCGACGCGCTGCTGGTGGACGAGACCGCGATCGGCGCCGACCAGGGCACGCGCTACGTGCTGGTGGTCGACGCGCAGGACACGGTGCAGTACCGCCCGGTCGAGCTGGGCGCGCGCGTGGGCGATCGCCGCGTGATCGAACAGGGGCTCGCGCCGGACGACCGCATCGTCGTCGCGGGCCTGATGGGCGTGCGCCCCGGCATGACGGTCGCGCCGCAGCTGCGCACCGCCGCGGCACCGTCCGGCGCGCTGGCGGGCACCGAACCGGGCGAGGGCTGAGCCATGGACTTCGCCCGCTTCTTCGTCGACCGGCCGATCTTCGCCGGCGTGCTCTCGCTGCTGCTGCTGATCGGCGGCCTGGTCTCCATGGGCGCCCTGCCCCTGGCCGAGTATCCCAACGTCGCTCCGCCCACCGTGGTGGTGCGGGCCAGCTACCCCGGCGCCAATCCCACCGTGATCGCCGAAACCGTGGCGGCGCCGCTGGAGCAGGCGGTGAACGGGGTGGACGGCATGCTCTACCTCGGCAGCCAGTCCACCAGCGACGGCGCCTACACCCTCACCGTCACCTTCGCCCAGGGCGTTGACCCGGAGCTGGCCCAGGTCGAGGTGCAGAACCGTGTGTCGCGCGCCCTGCCCCGCCTGCCGCAGGAGGTGCAGCGGATCGGCGTGGTCACCCAGAAGCAGGCGCCGAGCATGCTGATGGTGGCGCACCTGGTCTCGCCCGACGACCGCTACGACCTGCTCTACCTCAGCAACTTCGCGCGCATGAACGTGCAGGACGCGCTCAACCGCCTCGACGGCGTCGAGGACACCATGATCTGGGGCGCCGGCGAATACAGCCTGCGCGTCTGGCTGGATCCGCAGCGGGTGGCCGCGCGAGGC
>JANJTY010000392.1 GCA_024710865.1 Lysobacteraceae bacterium
CTGACGGCTTCGAGTCGCCCTGAGCGCTTCCCGCGGCCCCTGAAGCACGAAGCCCGGCGCGAGGCCGGGCTTCGTGGTATTCAGCGCTGGAAACGCCGCATCAGAAGGTGATGCTCCAGCTGTTGATGTAGCCGGTGTCGCCGCCGGCGTTGTCGTTCACGCGCAGGCGCCAGGTGCCGTTCAGGGCCTCGCTCGACAGGTTGAGGTTGACCGTACGGATGATGTTGTCGGCGCTGCCGCCGGAGCGGTTGTGGATGTTGTACAGGGTGCCGTCCGGCGCCACCAGGTCGACCTTGAGGTCGCCGATGTAGGTGTGGCGGATGTCGACCGCGACCGGCACGCTGCTCGGGGCGTTGCCGCTGCGGCCGGAGACCGAGATCGGCGAGTCCACCGTGGTGTTGTCGCGGATCTGGTAGTCGGCCGCGTTGCTGTACGTCTGCGCGCTGCCGCCGCCACCGCCGCCGCTGGTGCTGTAATCGCCCACCAGGCTGACGCCGGAGAAGCTGCTGTAGGCGCGCACCATCACGTAGTAGGTGCCGGCTTGCGGCGTGGCGAAGCTGCAGCTCTCGGCATTGCCGCCCTGGTAGGGACGGCAGTCGTAGCTGGTGGTGGTCGGAGCGCTGCCGAACTTCACGTAGAGGTCGGCGTCACCGGTGCCGCCCGACATCGTGAAGCTCAGGTTGGTGGCGCCGGCCGGGACCGCCATGGTGTAGTTCAGCGCGTTGTTGGTGCTGGCGGCGAGGCCGGTGACCGGCACGCCCTTGCTCAGGGTGTTGCCGGACGGCGGCGGGGGGGGCGGGGGCGTGGTGCCGCTGCGGTAGCCGTTCAGCGTGGTCGCGCCGGTGTTGCCCGGATCGAGCCAGTCGCGCAGGCGCGAGGTCGAGCTGCCGCCGCCATTCCAGGACACCGCGATGCGGCCGTAGTAGTCGGACAGGTCGTTGCCGCAGGCTGCGCTGCCGCCGTGCAGCTGGCCGACCAGGCGCTTGGCGCCGTTCCACAGGCCCGAACCGGAGGAGCCACCCTCGGTCGTGCCCTGGTCCCAGTCCATCACGCGGAAGTGGGTGGTGCCGCTGCCGCCGCCGTAGGCGCTGATGCTGAGCGGGTTGTTCTCCACCGCGATGCGCTTCTCGTGGCCGGAGGGGTGGTGGATGCCTACCGCCGAGGCCGGCACGGTGCTGGTCGCGTCCCAGCCCGACCAGTACGGCTCGGAAGCCGCCGGCACGTCGCTGGAGAGGCGCAGCAGGGCGAAGTCGCTGCTGGCGTAGTTCGCCACCAGGGTCGCACCGGACTGGGTGTGGGTGGCGATGGTGTTGGACAGTGGCGTGCCGCTGGACGAGGAGCCCGGCGTGCGGCAGGTGCTGCTCTCGTAGTTCCAGTACACCACCACCGTGCTGGCCACGGTCTGGCTGCTGAGGCAGTGGTTGGCGGTGAGGAAATAGGGCGTGGTCGTGCCGGCCGTGTTGGCGATCAGGCTGCCGGTGCAGACGTAGGTCGAGTTGTTCTGGCGGAAGGTGTAGTGGCCGACCGAATCGATCGGCTCCTCCCAGCCCACGCCGGCCGGGCAGGCCACGTCGACATTGCAGCTGCCGGACTTGGCGGCGAACTCGCGCGCCTCGAACAGGCCGCGGTAGCCGTGCGCGGCGCTGGCGATCTCGACGTCGACCTTGTGCTTGGACGCCTTCGGCACGCGGATCTCCACCAGCACGTCGTCGCCCGCCACGAAGGGCGAATAGAAGCCGCCAGCCTCGTTCATGTCGGCGCCGGTGAAGGGCCCACGTTCGAACTTGCCGTCGGCGCTCTTGAGCCAGAGCTCGGCGCCCTCGGGCAGGCCGAAGCGGCTGAAGTGGAAGTCAAGCGACTTGGCACCGGGCGAAACGATGCGCGCGGTCCAGACCGCGGTGCCGTCCTTCGCGATGCGCCAGCGCGCGCGTGCCTTCTTGTCCTCGATGCGGGTGGAGATGCCCTTGGTGTCGAGCACCACGCCGTAGCGGAAGGGCCCACCGATGTGCTTGCCGTCCTCGGCGACGAACTTGGCCACGTCCGGCGCGTCCAGCACGAAGGCGCGGTCGAGTGCGGGCAGGAAGCGGCCCTCCTCGCGGGCGAGGGCGGCGGCGGGCAGCATCAGCCCGGCGGCGACGAGCAGGGCGAGCGTGTTGCGTGGTGCGATCATGCGTCTGTATTCCCCATTGGGCGGCCGGTCGGCCGCGGTCGAATGCCAAGGCGGCCGGCAGGACGCCGGACCGCAGTCCCCCGCGGTAGCGACCCCCGTCACCACCTGCGTCACCGTCCATCTGGATCCTGCTGGACGCCCGAACCCCGTTTCTGTCCGCGACCGGAGGCCCCCACCTGGCCGGACGCTGCGCCTGCCGCCGTCGGGCTTCGGCAAGGCGCGCAGGACGCTAGCAGCGTGCCGCGGCGCTGGTCAAAGCCACCGGCCCGCGGGGATGCGGGCATTGGGCGGAGCGCATCGCAACGCGTGGACGCGTAAAGCTTTTTGGTTCGAGCGGCGGTCGGGTCTCCGCACCCCGCATGCTGCGGAGCAGCACGAAAACTGCGCGCCAATTCACGTTCTGGACAGGTTCTGGAGGGGCAGGGATCCTCCTCCGATGCCCCTTCAAAGCCCCAGCACCAGATCCTCGGCCTCGACCCGGTCGACGCGGATGCGGTTGGCGAACAGCGAGAAGGCCAGCACGCCGGCCAGGCCATTCGCGCGCTGGGCCCAGGGCGGCAGGTAGAGCGGCTCGGCGATGAAACCCTCGTCGAAGTAGGGCTCGAGGGTGAACACGTCGTGCAGGGCCATCTTGCCGGCGAACAGCAGGCGGGTGAGCTTGAGCCGGCGGTGCTTGAGCGCCCAGCGGAAGAAGGTGTGCACCGAGAGCAGGCCGTGCAGGTAGACGGTGTCCTTGGTGTGGGCGCTGCCGCCGGTCAGCGGCACGCCGCGGAAAACCCGCTGGGCCGATGCGAAGCTCTCGCTCTCGCTCTGGCCGGCGTCGAGGAAGAAGCGGAATACCTCGATGAAGTCGGCGCCCTTGAGCGCCATGTCGATGGCGAGGATGCGCAGGCTGATGCGCTTCATGCGCAGGATGTCGATGGTGCCGGTGATCAGCTCGGCGAAGGTCGCCAGGCCCTCCTGCGTCGCGGTGACGCGCGGCGAGGTGCGGCCGAGGCTGGGCAGGTTGGGCTGCTCGCGGCCGTTGAGCGCGGTGAGTGAGTGCACGAAGGCCTCGTGCTGCAGCAGCTGGCGGCGGTCGTACTCGGTGAAGGCCGTGGCCGAACGCAGGCGGATGCGCTGCGCGCCCGCGGCCGCCTTGGCCAGCAGCTCGGGATCGAGCTCGATCCGTACCGGGTGGTGGATGAAGAGCGAATCCACCGCGCGCTGCAGCTCGTCGCGTACGGTCTCGGCCGAGAGCACGTAGTCGGCCTCGACCTCGGCCAGCTCTGCACCCAGCTCGTCGGCGATCTCGATGAAGTGGCGCGCGGCGTCGAGGTTGCTCTGCGTGCTGCCGGGCAGGCGGTCTCCGGGGCGGCCGTAGAGTCGGGCGCAGTGGTCGGACACCTCGGGCTGGCCGACCGCTTCGAGCAGCTCGGCGGCAATGCGCCAGCTTTCGGCCGTGCGGCGCAGGTACTCGCCCAGCGGATGCTGCGCATCGGCGGCGTCGTGGATGGCGGAAAGCTCGGCCCGCACCGCGGAGAGGTCCTGAACTTCGTAGCGCGGCTGCGGCAGGTGCACGTGGCCGTGCTTCCAGGACTCCAGGAAGCGGCGCTGGATGCTGGCTGGCCAGCTCACCGCCGCCAGCAGGCGCATGCCCGAGACCGCCTTCAGCATGCGCCGGTCGAGGACGGCGAGGCGTTCGAGCTGGCGCGCGGCCGTGCTCATCGCTGCGGGTACTTCTCGTCCAGGCGCTTCTTCTGGGCCTTGCCCGGCACCCGTGCCTCGGCTTTGCGCGCCTGCTGCAGGGCCAGGCTGTCGGCCGCAGCGACCAGTTCGCCGTGCAGCTTGAGGAAATTGGCGAAGCGGTCAGGATCCAGCGTGCCGGATTCGAGCGCCGCGCGTACCGCGCAGCCGGGCTCACGCTGGTGCGCGCAGTCGCGGAAGCGGCACTGCTCGGCCAGGGCGGACACGTCGTCGAAGGCGCCGGCGTCGATCGCCTCCTCGCCGCTGAGCTTCAGCTCGCGCATGCCCGGCGTGTCGATCAGGCAGCCGCCGGTGGGTAGGCGGATGAGGGCGCGGTGCGTGGTGGTGTGGCGGCCGCGGCTGTCGTGCCCGCGCACTTCCTTGGTGCGCTGCTTCTCGATTCCGAGCAGGGTGTTGGTGACGGTCGACTTGCCCGCGCCCGAGCTGCCCACCAGCACGCTGCTGGTGCCCGGGCCCAGCCATTGATCGAGCGGCCGCAGGGTCCCGCGGTCCTTGGCGTTCACCGCCAGGATCGGCACGCCGGCCAGGCGCAGCGGTTCGAGCTGGGCCAGGCAGTCGTCGAGGTTGGGGCAAAGATCGGCCTTGGTCAGCAGCAGCACCATGCGCGCGCCCGAGCCGAGGGTGAGCAGGTGGTAGCGCTCCAGCCGGCGCGGATTGAAGTCGAGGTCCAGGCCGCAGACCACGAACACGGTGTCGACATTGGCCGCGATCGGCTGGCTGCGGTAGTGCTCGCCGGCGGCGGCGCGCTTGAGCAGGCTGTGGCGCGGCAGCAGGACCTCGATCTGGTCCTTGCGCGCGTCCAGCAGGACCCAGTCGCCGACCGCGGGGCGATCGTCCGGACTGACCTCCTTGCGCAGCCAGGCGCGCGGGGTCTCGACCGCGAACTCGTCGCTGCCGTCGCTCACGCGGTAGCCGGAGCGGTGCTGCTCGATCACGCGGGCGATGCGCCCTGTGGGATGCTGCGCCAACGCCTCGGCCATGGCGGCGTCCTCGCGCCATCCGATGGCGGCGAGTGCGTCGGTGCGAGGATCGGGTTGGGTCATCGCGCTGGAGTCTAGGGTCGATAAGGGGGTCAGAGTACCTTTTCCCACCCGGTTGCGGACTCCCGTGCCTCCTGCTGGAAAAGGTACTCTGACCCCGTTTTCTCTTTTCCGACCCTGCCCCGCATGGACCTGCTCAAGATCAACTTCGGCTCCGGCACCTTTCCGCTGCCGGGCTGGGTCAACGTCGACTCCGATCCAGCCTGCAATCCCGACGTGCTCGCCGACCTGGGGGCCTTCCCGCTGCCGTTTCCGGACCGCTGCGCGCGCTACCTGCATTCGGAGGACTTCTTCGACCAGCTGCCGCTGGACAAGGCCTTCGAGTTCCTGCGCGAGTGCCACCGCATCCTGGCGCCAGGCGGGGTGATGCGCCTGCTCACGCCCGACCTGCACCGCCTCGCCGATCTCTACGTGCGTGGCGATCCCGAGCTGATGCGGCTGTGGACGAGCTACGTCGGACTGCCGCTGCGCACCGGCAGCCTGTGCGAGATCATGAACCTCGCGATGAGTCTGGGCGGCCACACCTTCCTCTGGGATGCGCCCACGCTCACCCAGGCGCTGGCCGAGTGCGGCTTCGAGGCCCGAGCAGTGCGCTCGGGCGAAAGCGCCGAGGAAGCCCTGCGCGGCATCGACCTGCGCTCGCCCGAGAACTCGGTGAGCATGTTCTTCGACTGCTACCGGGTTTGATGCGCTCGTTTCAAACAAACGTTTGACATTGCCGTACGCACGCGTATGCTGGGAGCCGTCGCCGCTCGGGGGAGCAACGACACCCACCATCCGCCCACCGTCCAAGTCCTGGGGAGCGACTTCGATGCGTACCGCTTTGCTTCGCGCCTTCGCGCTGTTTTTCCTTGCCGCCGGCTTCGCCGCTCCGGCCCACGCCGATTACACCAAGACCCGGCATCCGGTCGTTCTGGTGCACGGACTGCTCGGTTTCGACAGCCTGCTCGGCGTCTACGACTACTTCTACGGCCTGCCGGGCGAGCTGCGCTCGGGTGGCGCCCGGGTCTACGTGGCCCAGGTCTCGGCCAGCAACTTCAGCGCGGTGCGCGGCGAGCAGCTGATCGACCAGCTCGACACCCTGCGCGCGCTCTACGGCCACCAGCGCTTCAACCTGATCGGCCACAGCCACGGCGGGCCCACCATCCGCTACGTGGCTTCGGTGCGACCGGACCTGGTCGCCTCGATCACCTCGATCGGCAGTCCGCACACCGGCAGCAAGGTGGCCGACGGCCTGACCGTGTTTGCGCCGCCCGGATCGCTGGCCGAATCGCTCGCGGCCGGCTTCGTCAACGCCCTCTCGACCTTCATCGCCGTGCTGTCCGGCAATGGCGATCCGCAGAATGCGCTGGGCGCACTGGCCTCGCTCAACAGTGCCGGCGCGGCCCAGTTCAATGCGCTGCATCCGCAGGGAATGCCCTCCAATAGCTGCGGCCAGGGCGCCTCGATCGTCAACGGCATCCGCTACTACTCGATCGGCGGCACCTCGGTCAGCACCAACTGGCTGGATGCGGGCGATCCGCTGCTGATCGCGGGCGGCCTGTTCTTCGGCTGGGAAGCCAACGATGGCCTCGTCGGACGCTGTTCGACCCACCTTGGCGTGGTGCTCAAGGACAACTACCCGTGGAACCACCTCGACGAGGTCAACCAGGTGCTCGGGCTGCGCGGCCTGTTCACGCCCAGCCCGGCTTCGGTCTACCGCGCCCACGCCAACCGGCTGAAGAACGCCGGACTCTGAGGACGGGATCATGCGTCCAGGTCGGGGGCGTTCGGCTCGCCTGGGTCTGGCCGCGGGCCTGATGCTGGCCATCCTGGTCGGTTCGCTGATCCTGATCGGGACCAGCGAACCGCCGGGACCGTCGAGCGCAGGCGCGACGGACCCGCGCGTCCAGGCTCGCGCCGACGAGGTCATGCGCGCCCAGTTGGAGGCCGAAGGGCTGGTCCAACTGGGCGAGCGCATCGTGCCCGCCGAAGCGGTACCGGTCGAGGTCGGTCATGCGCCGTCCCTGCGCGGTGCCGAACTGGACGGTCACCTGCACCAGGACGACGCAGGTCGCCTGGTCGAGGACCGCGAGCTTCGCCGCCTGTTCGACCACCTGTTGGCCGGGCAGGGCGAAGTCGGCCTCGCCGCGCTGCGCGAGCGCCTGCGGGCGCACGCGCTGGAGGTCGGTGGCGAGGCCCTGGCGCGGCAGGCGCTGGATGCCTTCGAGCGCTACCTCGACTACCTGCGCAGCGAGGCCGAACTGGATCCGGCCGGCATCGCGGATCTGGGCCAGCGCCTCGATGCCCTGACCGCGCTGCGCCGGCGGCTGCTCGGCGATGAACTGGCCGAGGCCTTCTTCGGCGAGGAGGAGCGCTACGCGCGCGATGCGCTCGCGCGCATGGCGGGCGGCGAGGGCCTGGTCGACGCGCCCGAGGCCGAGCGCTGGCGCGCCGAACGCAGCGCGGCCACCGAGCACCAGCGCGCCCTGGAGCAGACCGAGCAGTTCGAGCACCTCGACCTGCCACCGGCGCAGCGCCACGCCGAGCGGGCCGCGCTCTACGGCGAAGCCGCCGCCGACCGACTCGCCGCGCTGGATGCGGAGCGCGCGGCCTGGCAGCAGCGCCTCGACGACTGGCGCAGCAAACGCGAACGCATCGAGTCCGATCCGCGCCTGGATGCCGCCGCGCGCGAGCGCGCCCTGCAGGCCGAACTGGACGCGCGCTTCGACCCGGCCGAGCAGCGCCGCGTACGCGCGCTGGACGAACTGCCGCCGGGCGGCGGCTGATCGGACCGGCTCAGCCGCCGACAGCGGGTTCGTTTACGCCCGGATGTGCGGGACCGACGACGCGTTCGCGCAGCCAGGCCGCGAACTCCGCTTCGGACAGGCTGCCTTCGGCCAGAGCCAGCATCGACACGTACTTATCTTCATCCGTCGCGCGCAGGTCCGCACCGTTCACGCGCAGGAAAACGCGGTAGCAGACGTGGGCGGTGCGCTTGTTGCCGTCCAGGAACGGATGATTGCGCGCCAGACCGTAGGCGAGGCTCGCCGCCAGATCCGCCAGATCGGGCGGTGGTTGGCCGTAGGCGAACAGCTGCTGTGGACGGGCCAGCGCCGATTCCAGCAAGGCTTCGTCGCGCACGCCGGCGATGCCACCGTGCTCGGCAAGCTGACGCTCGTGAATGGCCAGCGTCAGGGCGCGACTGATCCAGATCAGCATGGAGCGCGCTGCTACTGGGCAAGCTTGTGCAGGACCTGGCGGTCCTCGCGCATCACCTGCTCAGCCACCTCCATCTGCCGCGCCAGCTCCGGATCGTAGGTGGTGAGGCGGATGCCGTCGGGCGTTTCGAAGGCGTAGAGCTCGTCGCCCTTCTCCAGCCGCAGCCGGGCCAGCAGTTCCTTGGGCAGGATGACGCCGGCGGAGTTGCCGACGGTGGTGATCTTGAGCTTCATGGGCGATGCATCCGGCGCGGTTGTAACGGATGTTATATACCGCGCGGATCGAACCTCGGCAAGTCGGCCTGGTACGGACGCCAGGCGCCGGTTGCGCTCTAGTGGCCCTCGCCGCAGCGGCCGCGGCCCCGTTCGGGA
>JANJTY010000431.1 GCA_024710865.1 Lysobacteraceae bacterium
TGAGCGCTGCTGCAGCGGGAGCGGCGCAGGCGATCTTCTTCAACCAGGGCCAGGTGTGCACGGCCGGTTCGCGCCTCTTCGTGCATAAGAGCCGCTTCGACGAGGTCGTCGACGGCCTGGCGGGGATCGCGGCGGGCATGAAGCTCGGTGCCGGCATCGACCCGACGACGCAGATCGGCCCGCTGGTGTCGGCCACGCAGCAGAAGCGCGTGCTCGGCTACATCGAGAGCGGCTTCGCCGAAGGCGCGCGCGCCGCGACCGGCGGTGCGGCAGGCGAGGGCGCGGGCTTCTTCGTGAAGCCGACGGTGCTGGTCGATACGCGCGACGACATGAAGGTGGTGCGCGAGGAGATCTTCGGCCCGGTGGTCGTCGCGATGCCGTACGACGATCTCGACGAGGTCGCGCGGCGTGCGAACGACACCCCCTACGGGCTCGCGGCGAGCATCTGGTCGAACGACCTCTCCCGCGTGCATCGGCTGATCCCGAAGATCCAGGCCGGTACCGTGTGGGTGAACTGCCACAACATCCTCGACAACGCGATGCCGTTCGGCGGGTTCAAGCAGTCGGGCATCGGGCGCGAGATGGGGCGTGCGGTGCTCGACCTGTACACCGAATCCAAGTCCGTGATCATGGCTTTGTGAGTGCGGCGCGCCGCCTCGTGGCAACTGAAGGGGCGGCGCATTTCCTCACCGGAGAGTGGAGACAGAAGTGAAGGCTGAGACCAAAAAACACACGCGCAGAAGTCTGCGCATCGCCGGCGCGGTGGCGCTGGTGCTGGGGATGGCGGGGACGACGCCCGCCGTCGCGGCGCAGGACCCCGGCCGCGAGGTGATCGACAAGAAGTGTGCAAGCTGTCACCTCGAGGGCGGCAAGCTCACTCGCATCCCGGAAATGCGCAAATCGCCCGAAGGCTGGGACATGACCGTCGTGCGCATGGGCATCTGGCACAAGGTCGAGCTGACGCCCGACGAGCGCCGCGCGGTGGTGAAGTACCTCGCCGACCGCCAGGGGCTTGCCCCGTCGGAGAGCGCGTCCTTCCGTTTCCTGACGGAGCGCCGGCCGAACATGCAGGATGCGCCGCCCGATGACGAGATGGCGCAGATGTGCGGCCGCTGCCATAGCTACGGGCGCGTCGCGCTGCAGCGGCGCGACGAGGATGAGTGGCGCAAGCTGATGCATACCCACCTCGGCCAGTTCCCCAGCGCGGAATACTCGGCGCTCGGGCGTGACCGCAACTGGTGGGAGATCGCACGCGACAAGATGCCGGGCCGGTTGGCGGAGATGTATCCGAAGAACACCGACGCGTGGCGCGACTGGAGCCGTGCGAAGCACCGGCCGGCCGACGGGCGTTGGGTCGTGGCCGGCGAGCGGCCGGGCTGGGGGGCGTATACCGGCACGATGACGGCGCGCGCAAAGGGCAAGGATCAGTATGAAGTGCGCTACGAGCTGCACTTCGGTGCCGGCAACACGGTGCGCGGCCAGGGCGAGGCGGTGATCTACACCGGCTATGAATGGCGCGGCTCGGCCAAGCTCGGCAATGAGGACACGCGCTCGATCTTTGCGCTCAACGAGGATGGCTCCCGCATCAGCGGACGCTGGTTCCTGAAGGGGGCGGACGAAATCGGCGCCAGCTTCGAGGCGGTGCGTGCCGACAAGGCGGCGAAGAACGCGCTGGTGGCGGTCACGCCGCACATGCTGCGCGCCGGCGAGACCGCGACCGTGACGGTGGCGGGCGCCGGCCTCGATGCGAAGCTCGATCTGGGGCCGGGCGTCGAGGTGGTGGAGTGGCTGGGCAAGTCCGCCGAGCAGCTGAAGCTGCGCGTGAAAGTCGCGGCCGACGCGGCGCCGGGCCTGCGCAAGGTCGCTGTCGGTGGGCGTGAGTCGGACAAGAGCGTCGCCGTGTATCGCCACATCGACTCGGTGCGCGTCGAGCCGGCCTTCGGCATTGCGCGCGTCGGCGGCGGCACCAATCCGCCGATGACCGCGCAGTTCGATGCCGTCGCCTTCCTCAACGGCGCGGACGGCAAGCCGGGCACCGATGACGACCTGCGCCTCGGCAGCGTGCCGGCGAAGTGGTCCACCGAGCCCTTCGACGAGCGGGCCAAGCACGACGAGGACCTCAAGTTTGCCGGCCACATGGAGCCGCACGGCCAGTTCCTGCCGTCCTTTGCCGGCCCGAACCCGAACCGCCGCGGCCTCAACAACGTCGGCAACCTGTCGGTCGTCGCGACCGTTGCCGACGGCGAGCGCTCGCTGAACGCAAAAGGCCAGCTGGTGGTGACCGTGCAGCGCTGGAATCCGACCCCGCTGCGCTAAGGAGACGAGACAATGACTACAACATTGCAGGTTCAACCCCACAACTACCGCGCGATCCGCAAGGGCGACCGGCAGGTGCTGCTGCATGTGCCGACGACCTCGATCTTCGAGCTCGATCCGGCCGCGTCCGACCTGCTCGGCCTGTTC
Source organism: Lysobacteraceae bacterium (assembly GCA_024710865.1). Classification (GTDB taxonomy): domain Bacteria; phylum Pseudomonadota; class Gammaproteobacteria; order Xanthomonadales; family Xanthomonadaceae; genus JANJTY01. Next base: position 2,464 of record JANJTY010000431.1, read on the forward strand.
GAATCGACCCCGGCGGTCAGTTCCGACGACATCCAGAGCCGCTTCGACGGTCGCTACACGCCGGCCGAGCTGTGCGACAGCCTGAGCGATTTCATCGACCTGGGCATCGTCGCGCCGCAGCCGAAGCATTACGAGATCCCGGCGCGTGTCGTCGAGCGCTCGCCGCTGAAGACGCTGGTGCTCACGCTCACGACCGGCTGCAACCTCGGCTGCAGCTACTGCTACCGCGAGGACCTGACTTCGCCGAAGAACTCCTCGGTGATGGACTACCAGACCGGCTCGCGCTCGATCGACCTGCTGATGCAGGAGGCGAGCGAGCAGAACCGCGTCGGCATCGTGTTCTTCGGCGGCGAACCGCTGACCCGCATCGCGGTGATCCGCGACCTCGTCGAGTACGCCGAGGAAAAGGCCGCGGCCGCCGGCAAGGAAATCGAGTTTTCGCTGACGACCAACGCGACGTTGCTCACCGACGAGGTCATCGACTTCCTCGACGCGCACCGCTTCGGCATCACCATCAGCATCGACGGCGACCAGGCGCAGCATGATCGTCATCGCCGCACGATTGCGGGCGGCGGCACCTACAAGACGGTCGCGATGCGCGTGAAGCGGCTGCTGGAGCGGTACAAGTCGAAACCCGTCGGCGCGCGCGTCACGCTCGCCACCGGCAACCTCGACGTCGCCGGCATCTACAAGCACCTGCACGACGAACTGGGCTTCTTCGAAGTCGGCTTCGCCCCCGCGACCGCCGGTCCGGAGTCGCCGGTCGGCCTGAC
>JANJTY010000442.1 GCA_024710865.1 Lysobacteraceae bacterium
AGAAGCTGGCCTCGATCAGCAGCACCCTGAGTTCCACCGTGGGTGTGCCCAACTCGCTCGGTCCGGCCGAACTGCTGCTGCACTACGGCACCGACGAGCAGACGAGCCATTACCTGCCGCGCCTCGCGGACGGCCGCGAGATCCCCTGCTTCGCGCTGACCGGCCCCAGCGCCGGCTCCGACGCCACCTCGCTGCCCGACTACGGCATCGTCTGCGAAGGCGAGTGGGGCGGCGCCAAGGTGGTCGGCGTGCGCCTCAACTTCGACAAGCGCTACATCACCCTGGCCCCGGTCGCCAGCGTCATCGGTCTGGCCTTCCGCCTCCACGATCCCGACGGCCTGCTGGGCGACCAGAAGGACCGCGGCATCACCCTGGCCCTGGTGCCGCGCGGCACCGCCGGGCTCGAGGTCGGGCGTCGCCACTTCCCGCTCAACTGCGCGTTCCAGAATGGGCCGGTGCGCGGCAAGAACGTCTTCCTGCCGCTGTCGCAGCTGATTGGCGGCGAGGCCTACATCGGCGAAGGCTGGCGCATGCTGGTCGAGTGCCTGTCGGTCGGCCGCGCCATCACCCTGCCCTCGACCTCCAGCGGCGCCTCGAAGCTGGCCGCGATGGCCACCGGCGCCTACGCCCGCGTGCGCAAGCAGTTCGGTCTGTCGATCGGCCGCTTCGAAGGCGTGGAAGAGGCGCTGGCGCGCATCGCCGGCAACACCTATGCGGTCTCGGCCCTGTCCGAAGCCACCGCCGCCGCAGTCGACCGCGGCGAGAAGCCGGCCGTGCCCTCGGCGATCGCCAAGTACCACACCACCGAAATGGCACGCGAAGTGGGCAAGGACGCGATGGACGTGCACGGCGGCAAGGGCGTGATCCTGGGCCCGAAGAACTACCTCGGCCGCGGCTGGCAGGCGGCGCCGATCTCGATCACGGTGGAGGGCGCCAACATCATGACCCGCACCCTGATGATCTTCGGCCAGGGCGCGATCCGCTGCCATCCCTGGGTGCTGAAGGAAATGCAGGCAGCCACCCACCCCGACCCGCAGGTCGCGCTGCGCGAGTTCGACAAGAACCTGTTCGGCCGCATCGGCTTCGCCCTCTCCAACGCGGTGCGGAGCTTCGGGTACGGCATCACCGCCGCCCGCATCGGCAGCGCGCCGGGCGACCGCTACACCCGCCGCTTCTACCGCCGCCTCAACCGCTACTCTGCCAACCTGGCCCTGGTGGCGGATACCTCGATGCTGCTGCTGGGCGGAAAGCTCAAGTTCAAGGAGAGCCTCTCCGGGCGCCTGGGCGACGTGCTCAGCCAGCTCTACATCGCCAGCGCCATGCTCAAGCGCTACGAGGACCGCGGCCAGCCGGCCGGCGAGCGCCCGTTCCTGGCCTGGGCACTGTTCGACTCGATCCACAAGATCGAGCTGGCCCTGTCGGGCGCGCTGCGCAACTTCCCGATCCGCCCCGTGGGCTGGCTGCTGTGGGCGCTGGTCTTCCCCTGGGGCCGCCGCGCCCAGGCCCCCTCGGATCGCCTCGGCCATCGCGCCGCCAGCCTGCTGATGAGCCCCTCGGACACGCGCGACAGCCTCGGCCAGGGCGCGTTCCTCACGCCGACCGCGAACAACCCGGCCGGACGGGTCAATGCGGCCCTGCCCAAGGTGATCGCGGCCGAACCGACCGAACGCAAGTTCCTCAAGGCGGTCAAGGCCGGCGAGATCGAGGCCCTCGGCTTCGAAGGCCAGCTGCAGGAGGCCAAGCTCAAGGGCATCCTGAGCGCCAGCGAGGTCGCAATGCTGCAGGAGATGCAGGCCCTGGTGCACGACGCCATCACGGTCGACGACTTCGACCCGGCCGAACTCGAATCGGCCGCGATGGTGCGCCGTCGCGCGATGGAAAAAGCGGCCTGAGCCGGCTGCCGGCCGGGGATCGCCGCGCGGCGATTCCCGGCTGGCGCGTCCCCGAGATCGGAGTCTACGCATGGCCGACCACGAACACCGTCTGCTGCGCCTGCATCGCAGGCTCACCGCGCTGCCGCTGGGCCAGTGGCTGTTCGCCCGCGCGGTGTGCTGGCAGGCGCCCTACTTCGCCTCGATCGCGCCGCGCATCGAGGTGCTGGAACCGGGACGCTGCGAGGTCACCATCCGCGACCGCCGCCGCGTGCACAACCATATCGGCACGGTCCACGCGATCGCGCTGTGCAACATGGCCGAGCTGGCCGGCGGCCTCTGCACCGATGTATCGATTCCGGCCTCGATGCGCTGGATCCCGAAGGGCATGACGGTCGAGTACCTGGCCAAGGCGACCGGACCGCTGCGCGCGAGGGCGCGGCCGGCAGCCGAGCCGCGCGCCGCCGGGTCCGGCTACGAGTTGCCGGTCGAAGTCGTGGTGCGGGACCGTGGCGATGAGGCGGTGTTCCGTGCCGACATCCGCATGTGGGTCTCGCCAAAACCCGCTCGCGGCTGAACGAAGCCCGCGCCGAGGCGCGGCGGTCCGTGTTCCTGGGACGTCCTTGTCGACGCAACCCCAACACGGAGGTCACATGCGAAACACGGTTCTACCGTCCCTGCTCGCGCTCTGCGCCGCCATTCCAGCGTTCGGCCAGGTGCCGGCGCCGCCCCAGCCCGATCCGCGCGGCGGCATCAGCGGCGCCTGGTACAACCCGCAGCAGAGCGGGCACGGCCTGCACATCGAACGCCTGGACGGCGGCCAGGTCGCGCTGTCCTGGTACACCTTCGACGCCAGCGGCGCGCCGCTTTGGCTGGTCGCGACCGGTGATCAACACGGTCATTCGATCACCGCCACCGCGTTCGAGGTCCGCGGCGGGCGTCCGCCGCCGCTGTGGGACGCGGCGATGATCGAACAGATCGCCTGGGGCGAGCTCCAGATCGACTTCTCGGGCTGCAACGACGCCGTGCTCGCCTGGAGTTCGAACAATCCCGACTTCGGCGCCGGCGAGCTTCCCATCCGCCGCCTCACCCGCATCGAGGGCAGCCGCTGCAACGCCGAGAACGAGTTCAGCCGCCAGCTGGCCTGGAGCTTCCAGCTCGGCGACGCCGGCTTCGTGCCGCTGTTCGCCGACCTGCCGGAGGAGCCCGGCGACCTCTACGAACTCGACGCGCGCTGGGAGCGCCTGCCGCCGCCGCTGCAGTCGCGCGCAGGCATCCGGCTGAGCGGGCACAACCGCTCCGACGACCTCGCCATGCTGGTCAAGGCGCCCGTCACGGGCCTGGAGCCGAACGCGCTGTACCGCGTCGAACTGGACCTGGAATTGGCCAGCAACGTGCCGACCGGCTGCGCCGGCATCGGCGGCTCGCCGGGTGACGCGGTTTACCTGAAGCTCGGCGCCAGCACCCTGGAGCCACTCGCGCTGCCGCAGGACGAGGGCTCGCAGTCCGTGCTGCGCTTGAACATCGACTTCGGCCTGCAGTCGCAGTCGGGCGCCGACGCCCTCGTGGTCGGCACGCTGGCCACTGCGGACGACTGCGAGGCGGGCCCGGAGGTGGACTGGACCCTGCGCGATTACTCCACCCGCGGCACGCCGTTCCGCGCCCGCGCCGATGAGCAGGGCCGGCTGTGGCTGGTGGCCGGCAGCGATTCGGGCTTCGAGGGGTTGACGACCTACTACCTGACCGCGCTGCGAGCGCGCCTGCAGGCGGTGGACGAGGGCACGCCCTGAGGCTGGACGCGGGCGGCGGCGGACGCCGCCGCCCGCCGCACCACAACAGGTCGGGGGGCACGCGGTAGAGCGGATCGGCGTACGGGGGGTCGCCCGGCGCCGCATCCGGATCGACCTTCAGCGCGATGGCCTCGGCGAACACGCCCTCGGCCTCCGCCAAGACGGCTGCCGTCACCAGCAGGTAGCGCCCCTGCAGCTGGATCACGCCCAGCTCGCCCGCGTTCAGGGCCTTGAGCTGTTCGGGCGTGACGTAGATGCGCTTGATCTTGCCGCCGTACTCGAAGTGGCGCGCGATCTCGGCCGCGGCATCGTTCAGCGCCTTGCCTTCGAGCAGCTTCGCCAGCGCGGCCTTGGCCTCGCGCCGCAGCCGGGCCTGCTCC
>JANJTY010000484.1 GCA_024710865.1 Lysobacteraceae bacterium
CTGGGCCGACATCGAGGCCGACCTCGACCAGCCCGACGCCGGCTTCAACGTCGTGCTGCACGAGATCGCGCACAAGCTCGACGGGCTCGATGGCGCGCTCGACGGCACCCCGCCGCTGCCCGACGCCGAGGCGCACCGGGCCTGGGCGCGCGGCATGCAGCAGGCCTTCGACGCGCTCTGCGCCGAGGTCGACGCGGGCCGGGAGACCGTGATCGACCCCTACGCGGCCGACTGCCCGGAGGAGTTCTTCGCCGTGCTGAGCGAATACCACTGGTCGGCCCCGGACCTGCTGGCCGAGGCCATGCCGGTGCCGGCGGCGCTGCTGCGCGAATACTACGGACCCTCGCCCTTCGCCTGAGGCCGGCGGTCGCGGCCCGCGGCCTCTATACTCGCCGCGCCGTCCCCGCCACCGCGCGTGACCTGCCCCGGGCCGGGGCGACACCGCCCGACGCCTGCGCCCGATGCAGTTCGATTCGCTCACCTTCCTGTGCTTCTTCGCCCTGGTGCTGGCCGGCTACGCCGCGCTGCCTGGCTGGCGCGCGCAGAAGGCCTGGCTGCTGGGCGCGAGCTACGTGTTCTACGCGGCCTGGAACCCGCCCTTCGTCCTGCTCCTGATCGCCACCTCCAGCTTCGACTGGTGGATCGCGCGGCGCCTGCCCGCCACCGCACCCGGCGCGAAGCGCAAGCGCCTGCTCTGGCTGATCCTGCTCACCCACCTCGGGGTGCTGGCCTACTTCAAGTACAGCGCCTTCGCGCTTGAGAACTTCGCGGCCCTGCTCGGCACGCTGGGCATCGCCTACCAGCCGCCGGCGATGGACATCGTGCTGCCGGTCGGCATCTCGTTCTACACCTTCCACTCGCTGTCCTACTGCTTCGACGTCTACCGCGAGCGCATCCGTCCGACCGATTCCTGGCTCGACTACGCCCTCTACGTCGCCTTCTTCCCGCAGCTGGTGGCCGGCCCGATCGTGCGCTGGACCCAGATGGGCCATCAGTTCGAGGCCCCGCGCCGGATCACCGCACAGGGCCTGGGGCTGGGGTTTGCCCTGCTCACGCTCGGCCTGTTCGAGAAGGTGTTCCTCGCCGATGGCGTGTTCGCGCCGGTGGCCAATGCCGCCTTCGGCGCCGAGGCGGTCGGCGCGCACGATGCCTGGCTCGGGATGCTGGCCTTCTCCGGACAGATCTTCTGCGACTTCGCCGGCTACTCGACCTGCGCGCTGGGCGCGGCGGCGGCGCTGGGCTTCGTGCTGCCGACCAACTTCCGCAACCCGTATGCGGCGATCGGCTTCTCCGACTTCTGGCGACGCTGGCACATCTCGCTCTCGAGCTGGCTGCGCGATTACCTCTACATCGCGCTGGGCGGCAACCGCGTCGCGCCGCTGCGCCGCCACGCCAACCTGATGCTGACCATGCTGATCGGCGGCCTCTGGCACGGCGCAGCCTGGAACTTCGTGGCCTGGGGCGGGCTGCACGGCGCCTACCTGGTGATCGAACACGCGCTGCGCCAGCGCCTCGGACTGTCGCGCGATCCGGCCGACTACGGCCTCGCGCTCAAGCTGGGCTACGGCCTGATCACCCTGCTGGGCGTGATGTACGCCTGGGTCTGGTTCCGCAGCGGCAGCTTCGCGCAGGGCTGGGATTTCAGCCGCGCCCTGGTCGGGCTCGCGCCCGAGGCCACCGGCCACGTGCAGGGCTTCGAAGGCGGCCTGATGCTGGCGGCCTTCGCCGGCCTGCTCCTGGTGCACGCGCGCTGGCGCGAACGCGAGGCGCGCGACTGGCTGGCCCGGCTGCCGACCCTGCCGCTGGCCCTGCTGCTTTCCGTGATGCTCATCCTTGTGGTGCTATCGCCGGGCGATGGACAGGCCTTCATCTACTTCCAGTTCTAGTCCGCGCTGGGGCCTGGCCTGGCTGCTGGCCCTGGGCCTGACCGCGCTCGCGCTCGGCGTGCTCGAGTGGCGCTGGCGCGCGCTCGGCCACGTACCCGGCGTGGTCGATTCCAAGGCGCTCTGGGCCATGCAGCGCGACGGCGCGCAGGTGCAGGGCGCGGTCCCGGTGCTGCTGCTCGGCGCCTCGCGCATCCAGGCCGCGGTCGATCCGGCCCTGCTCGATGAACTCGCGCCCGGCCATCGCTACTTCATGCTGGCGGTGAACGGACGCTACCCGCTGGCCGTGCTGCGCGACCTGGCCGAGGACGAGGCCTTCTCGGGCGTGGTCGTGCTGGACGTGGAGGCCAATGCCTTCCTGCCGCGCTTTGCCGACCTGCAGCAGCCCTGGGTCGAGTACTGGCATCGCGACTACACCCCAAGCTGGCGCTGGCACCGGCAGCTGCTCACGCACTGGCAGCAGGCCAGCCTGCTGGCCGATCCGCGCTTCTCGGCTACGGCCAGCCTGCGCCACCTCGTGCGCGGCACGACGCCACAGCGCGACTACGTGCGCCTGCGCGCGCACCGCGGCACCGAGATCGACTACGCCCGCACCGACACGGCCGCCGCGCGCGCCCACTTCCGCAAGTCCCTGGCCAACGACATCGCCGCCTGGCAGGCGCTGCGTCCCGATCCCGCCACCTGGCTGGCCGACATCGCACCGGTGTTCGACTGGGCCCACCGCATCGAGGCCCGCGGCGGTCGCGTGGTGTTCTACCAGAGCCCGCTGCACGGCACCCACGCCGAGCTGTGGGACGCGGTCTATCCGCCGGCGGAGTACTGGGACCGCTTCGTCGCCGCCAGTCCGTTTCCCGTGCTCGACGGCCGCGCCGAACCGGCGCTGCTGGCCTTCGAACTGCCGGACGATTCCCACCTCGACGCGCGCGACAAGGCCGCCTTCACCCGCGCCTGGCTGGCGTTGATGCGGGAGCGTGGCGTATTGGATACCGGGCGCCCAACGCGCTAGACGGCACGTTTGCCGCCGTGCGGTTGTAGGAGGGGCTTCGGCCCCGACCGTGCTCCATGATTCGCCCTCGCCAATGGACGCGCCGCGGTCGCGGCTGAAGCCGCTCCTACGTGGAATGATCCAGCCTCGTGCGCGGCTCAGGCCGCCTGCCGGCGCGCCTCGGCCATCAGGGCCTCGATCGCCTCGGGCTGCTTGGGGACAGCGTCGGTGAGGACCTCGTGGCCGTCGGCGCTGATGGCGACGTCGTCCTCGATGCGGATGCCCACGCCCTGCCAGCGCGCCGGCACGCCCTTGCTGCCGGGCGGGATGTAGAGGCCGGGCTCGATGGTGAAGACCATGCCGGGCTCGAACAGGCGGAAGGCGTCGCCGAGCTGGTAATCGCCCACGTCGTGGGTATCCAGGCCCAGCCAGTGGCCGGTCTTGTGCGGGTAGAAGCGGCGGAAGCTGCCGTCCTTCAGGCACTGCTTCAGGCTGCCCTTGAGCAGGCCGAGGCGCAGCATGCCCTCGGTCAGCACCTCGACCGCGGCGCGGTGCGGGTCGAGCCAGGTGCGGCCGGGACGGGCCTGCTCCAGCGCGGCGGTCTGCGCCGCCAGCACCAGGTCGTAGAGCGTGCGCTGCTCGCGCGTGAACACGCCGTCGACCGGAAAGGTGCGGGTGATGTCGGAGGCGTAGCCGGCGTACTCGGCGCCGGCGTCGATCAGCAGCAGCTCGCCCGCCGCCAGCGGTCCGGCGCTGTCGACGTAGTGCAGGATGCAGGCATTCGCGCCGCTGCCCACGATGGGCGGATAGGCCGGCACCGCGTTGCCGCGGCGCATGACGTAGAGCAGCTCGGCCTCGATCTGATACTCGGTCAGGCCAGGGCGCGCGGCGCGCATGGCGGCGCGGTGCGCCTCGGCCGCGATGCCGGCGGCGTGGCGCATCAGGCGCAGCTCGTCGCGGCTCTTGAACAGGCGCTGCTCGTGCAGCAGGTGGCCAAGTTCGAGGAACTCGTGCGGCGACTGCCGGCCCTGGCTGAGCGCGGCACGGGCCTGGTTGACCCAGCCGATCAGCTTGACGTCGAACTCGGTGTCGCGCCCGAAGTGGTAGTAGACCCGCGGACGGCCCTCGATCAGGCCGGGCAGGATCTCGTCGAGGTCGGCAATGGGGTAGGCATCATCGACGCCGAGCGCCGTGCCCGCGCCCTCCGGCCCCAGGCGCGGTCCGTCCCAGGCCTCGCGCACCGGATCGCGCTCGCGGCAGAACAGCACCACTTCGCCGTGCGCACGGCCCGGCACCAGCACCAGCAAGGCCTCGGGCTCGTGGAAGCCGCTCAGGTAGAGGAAGTCGCTGTCCTGCCGGTAGGGGAAATGCGTATCGCCATTGCGCAGGCGCTGCGCCGCGGCGGGCAGGATCAGGATGGCGTCGCCGCCGGCCTCGCGCATCAGCTGGCGGCGGCGACGGACGTACTCGGTGCGCTTGATCGGGGCGGGTGTCGGCATCGTCAGTGCAGGGTGCCAGGCTCGCGCGGCTCCATGTGGCAGTCGCCATAGACCAGCATGGCGGCGACGCGCACGAACTCGACGATCTCCGTCAGCGCAGTCTCGTCCGCCTCGGGCTCGTCGTAGCTCAGCTGCGATGAGGCGATGCGGGACAGGTCGTCGAGCGCCTCCGCCGCTTCGGCGCTCAAGGGCGCCATGGCGCCGGTGGCCAGGCCCAAGCCGCCGAGGAAGCCGCGGCACCACGCCAGCAGGGACTCGGCCCGCTCGTCCACCGGGGCTTCGTCCTCGGGCAGCAGCAGCGCGAAGCCCATGCCGGGATCGCCCAGCTGGTCCTGGCTGGCGCGGAACAGGCGGTCGAGCGCGGCATCGGCCGCCGGCACCACGCCGTCATCGGATTCGACCGCGAGCCGCGAGAGCCAGTCGCGCCGGCCGGCTCGTCCGCCGCCGCAAAGATAGCCGCAGAGCGCGCCATGCAGTTCCGAGGCGTCGACGCCGAGCTGGAGGGACTCGGCTTCGCGCGCAACCTCGGCGTGCAGGGGCAATTCGGGCGCAGGGCTTGGACTGGACATGGGGCGATTCTACCCCGAGGCCGGCCCTGTCCCGCGGCGCTGCGGCTTGTGGCCGCGCGCCACGCGCCCCTACACTCGAACGCGGGGGTCGACCCGATTGGAAACGCCGCAGGTCGCGCAGCCCGGCGCACACCGCGCGCGCCGCGATCCGGAGCCGGCTGGTACCGGGCCTGTTGCTCGCGTTCGCGCTCTTGCTCGTTTCGCCCCTCCATGGGGCGGAGCGTGTGTTCTATTTCCAGACCCCGGGGGACGCGTGGGCGCTGGCGCAGAACACCGTCAACGACC
>JANJTY010000486.1 GCA_024710865.1 Lysobacteraceae bacterium
CGAAGCTGAACTCGCCAGTCAGCGGATCGCCTTCCTCGTCGATGGCGAGGAACTCGATCGGTGCGATGGATGCGCCCGCGCTGGCGCCCTGCAGTTCGCAGCTGACAGCCCCGTCGGGGGCGGTGTTGGCGGCGCAGGCACATTTGGTCGCGACGCGCGCGACGCGCGCGGTGCGCGCGGTGAGGTCCGGGCTGGGGGCCAGCATCACCGCGGGCGTCTCCCGCAGCTGCCGTTCGAGGTCGGGCGGCGGCGCGTGACCGGTGATCGCGCGCAGGCGCTCGCGCAGCTGGAAGGCATCGAACCGGGCCAGCGTCTCGCAGCGGTTGGAATCCGCAAAGAACAGCAGCAGGCTGTCGGGGCGAACCGCGGGGTTCAGGCAGGCGCGCTGCAGGCTGCTGGCGGGCAGGAACCGGCCGGGCTGCACGGGCAGGAAGGCTGCGAGGCGGTGCTCCAGCAGCTGTCGACCGAAGACCAGCACGACCGCTTCGCGCTTCGCCGCTCCGCGCACGTGCTCCGCCGCCTCGCTGCGAGGATCCGCCGACACGGCGAGGAGCGCCGCGAGCAGCGCCGCGAACGGCGTTGCCAGACTTCCCGAGGGACGCATGGCGCGCGTCTCAGAAGGGCGTCACGGGCGCTTGGGTAGACACGTTGTAGGCGAAGCACTGGGCGGTGTCCAGGTCGCCTGACTCGAGCGTCGGCCGGTAGCAGTAGGAGATCTCCTGGGCCGCGAGGGAGACGTTCTCGATCGGCGCGCTGGCACCCGGGGTGCCAGTCTGGAAGGACTCGATGTAGGCGGTGCGGAAGCGGATCGTCAGGTAGGGCTCGGCGGCCTGGCAGGAGACGCCGCAGTCGCGGTACTGGCGGTATTCGACGACGCCCTTCAGCTGCAGGCCGGTGACCAGCGTGCGGAACAGATCTTCCGAACTGGAGTCCCCCGGCTTGGTGAAGCTGAAGGCCTGGACGTTCGGGTTGCCGGCGCTCGGCGGGCCACCCACGGGGAAGGAGGCCGGTGACGACGCGCCCCAGCTCCAGGACAGCACGTCGATGCAGCCGACATCGGCGGCGCGTGTGCTCTCGCCCTGCAGTTCGGGGTGGCAGAGCACGCCCGCGTCGTTGGCCTGCGCCGTGACGGAGCCGGCCTGCCATCCCAGCAGGCCCAACAGGAAAACCCAGAAGCCGCGCAGCGGACGTGTCATTGGCCGAACTCCCCCAGCTCAGGCGAAAACGCGATGCGGTGCAGCGCGCCCTGGCAGCATACGCGCTTCCGCCATCGAAAAGGGGCTTTGCCGCGCGCGACCGTCGGGACCCGGGCCGTACCGCGCTGCGCCCGGGTTCGGCGGCCGGAGCCCGGTCTACGTCAGTGCTCTGGATCGGGTTTCTCCGCGGCAGCTGCCGGCGAGGCGAACGCGTGAGGGCGCGAGACCGGGGCATCGACGGTTGGCCGTCCCGTCGGGCCCCTTCAAGCCGGGATTCGACGCCGCACCGGGCGGCGCGGTGGCCCCCTCACCGCGCTTGTCTTTGCCCGTGCACGCTCCTAGCATCGCAGCCAGTCGGGGGGAAGACGCCGTGACCGTTGGCCGGCGCGGCGTTCGGACGAGTCGAGGTGAGGTATGGCCGTTCCCCGGTACTTCGTGTTGCTGGTTTCGTGTGCTCCGCTGCTGCTGGCACTGCTCGCGGGCGAGGCAGGTGCGCAGACGAGCACCTTCCGCATCGCCGATCTCGACCTGCGCGACCCCCATCTCTTCGTGGATGTACTCGGCTGCCGCGATGTCACCGACGTGGAGTTCGGCGGCTTCGCCTTCAATCCGGCGCTGCAGGCCGGGATCGAGGCGGACGGCGATGGCGACGGCGCGCTCGATCTGTCCTTCCTGCTCAGTTTCATGCCCCTGGCCCAGGACCAGGCCAGCAACTTCCTCGCGCTGGGCACGGGCACCTGCAGCGCGCCGCTGGCCTCCACGCGCTGCTGGCCGATCGAGACGCCGATCTTCGCGGACGATGTCCTGCTCGATGCCGACGCGACCTGCCTCGATGCGCTTCCGGGCACGACCCGCCCCTACGCGCCTGCGATCGCGGCCACGCCGCCGGCGTGTTTCGTCGGTCCGCCCACCGACCTGACCCTGAACCTGGACGGGATCGTGATTCCGCTGCGCGACGCGCGCATCGCGGCCCGCTTCGATGGCGCGCCCGCCGGGCAGCTGCTGGACGGACTGCTGCGGGGATTCATCACCGAAGCCGACGCGAACGCGACCCTGCTGCCCGCCAGCTATCCGCTCGTGGGCGGACAGCCCCTGTCGCTCCTGCTGCCGGGCGGAACGGGCAACTGTGCCGCCTACAGCGACCAGGACACGCACGGCGTGCAGGGCTGGTGGTTCTACTTCAACTTCCACGCGGTCCGCGTGGAGGAGCTCGGCGACCCGGTGTTCGCTGACGGCTTCGAGGCGCTGCCGTAAGCGAAGCGGTGTGCGCGACACGCGCTGGCCCGCATGGGGTCGCACCCATCGCGGTGGGGCCCGCGCGGGCAGCCTCCGCATTGCCGGGGTTGCGCGTCCGCCGCTATCGTCGTTCGACGTCATCCAGCCCGAGGTCACCCAATCATGTCGAGCGCAGCGCTGGTTCCGTCCGAAGAAGTGCGCAGCGCGCTGGCGGAGCGCCGCGCCGTGGTGGCGCTCGAATCGACCATCCTGGCGCACGGGCTGCCCTGGCCCGAGAACCTGGATGTCGGCCGCGGGCTCGAGGCCGAAGTGCGCGCGCAGGGTGCGGTGCCCGCGACCATCGCGGTCGTCGACGGCGTGGCGCGCATCGGCCTGGATGCGGCACAGCTCGAGCGCGTGGCGCGCGAAGGCAGCGGATTCGCCAAGGCCGGCGCGGCGGATCTCGCGGTGGCCCTGGCGCGCGGCCGCTCGGCGGCGACCACGGTCTCGGCGACCGCGACCCTGGCGGCGCGCGCCGGGATCGCCGTGTTCGCCACCGGCGGGATTGGCGGCGTGCATCGCGGCGATGCCGGCGATGTATCGAGCGATCTCACCACGCTGGCGCGCGAACGCGTCGCGGTGGTGTCGGCGGGTGCCAAGGCGATTCTGGACCTGCCGCGCACGGTGGAGCTGCTGGAAACCCTCGGTGTGCTCGTGCTCGGTTTCGGTACGGACGAGTTCCCGGCCTTCTACACGCGAGGGTCCGGCCTTGCGCTGGAGCACCGCGTCGACACGCCGGACGAGGTCGCGCGCATCCTTGCCGCACATTGGGCGCTGGAGCGCGGCGGCGTGCTGATCGCCAATCCCTGTCCGCGCGAGGCGGCGCTGGACGCCGGTGCAATCGAGGCCGCCATCGCCGAGGCGCTGGCCGAGGCCGCGGCGCGGCGCATCGTGGGCAAGCCGCTCACGCCCTTCCTGCTCGCGCACCTGGCGCGCGCCACCGGGGGGCGCTCCGTTGCCGCCAATCGCGCCTTGGCGCTGAGCAATGCCCGCGTAGGGGCACAGGTCGCGGTGGCCTTGACGCACGCCTGAGCGGCCGCTGCGTCCACTCCAGGGCGTTGCGCAAGGCGGGCTCAACCCACCGCCATCCCCGCCGCGTGCCCGGAGGCCCAGGCCCACTGGAAGTTGTAGCCGCCCAGCCAGCCGGTCACGTCGACCACCTCGCCGACGAAGTAGAGGCCGGGGACGCGCTTCGACATCAGGCTCGAGGACGAGAGTTCATCGGTGTCGACGCTGCCCAGGGTGACCTCGGCGGTGCGGTAGCCTTCGGTGCCGCTGGCCACCAGCGGCCAGTTCTCGAGCTGGTCGGCCAGCGCGCGCAGGGATGGCTCGTCGAACTGGCGCATCGGCCGGCTCTCGCACCAGATCTCGCAGAAGCGCTGGGCGAAGCGCTTGGGCAGCAGTTCGCCCAGGACGGTGCGCAGCTCGGCGGCGGGACGCTCGCGCTGCAGCGCCCTGAGCCGGGCCTGGGCCTCGTCCTGCGGCAGCAGGTCGAGGCGCAGCTCGTCGCCCGGCTGCCAGTAGGAGGAGATCTGCAGGACCGCGGGCCCGCTGACGCCGCGG
>JANJTY010000509.1 GCA_024710865.1 Lysobacteraceae bacterium
CACCGCCACCGGCCGCCTGGTGCGCTCGCAGGGCCAGGGCCAGGCGCTGGAGCTGCAGGCGACGGCGGTCGAAGTGCTGGGCTGGGTCGACGATCCGGAAACCTACCCGATCCAGCCCAAGCCGCATTCGCTGGAATTCCTGCGCGAGGTCGCCCACCTGCGCCCGCGCACCAACCTGTTCGGCGCAGTGACCCGCATCCGCCACTGCCTGGCCCAGGCCGTGCACCGCTTCGTCCCCGAGCGCGGCTTCTACTGGGTCAACACGCCCATCATCACCACCTCGGACGCCGAAGGCGCCGGCCAGCTGTTCCGCGTCTCCACCCTCGATCTCGCCAACCTGCCGCGCGATGCGTCCGGCGCGGTGGACTTCTCGCGCGACTTCTTCGGCAAGGAGACCTTCCTCACCGTCTCCGGCCAGCTCAACGTCGAGGGCTATTGCCTCGCGCTGTCCAAGGTCTACACCTTCGGCCCGACCTTCCGAGCCGAGAACTCGCACACCCCGCGCCACCTGGCCGAGTTCTGGATGATCGAGCCGGAGATCGCCTTTGCCGACCTCACCGCCGACATCGACCTGGCCGAGGATTTCCTCAAGTACCTCTTCCGCACCGTGCTGGAAGAGCGCGCAGATGACATGAAGTTCATCGCCGAACGCGTTGAAAAGACAGCGATTTCGCGCCTGCAGTCCTTCGTCGATGCGCCCTTCGAGCGGATCGACTACAGCGAGGCCATCCGCCTGCTGCAGGCCTCCGGCCGGACCTTCGACTTCCCGGTCGAGTGGGGCCTGGACCTTCAGACCGAACACGAGCGCTGGCTGACCGAGGAACACGTCGGTCGCCCGGTGGTGGTGATGAACTACCCCGAGCACATCAAGGCCTTCTACATGCGCCTGAACGATGACGGCCGCACCGTCGCCGCAATGGACGTGCTGGCGCCGGGCATCGGCGAGATCATCGGCGGCAGCCAGCGCGAGGAGCGCCTGGACATCCTCGACAAGCGCATGGCCCAGTTCGGCCTCGACCCGGCCCACTACCAGTGGTATCGCGACTTCCGCCGCTACGGCACCGTGCCGCACGCCGGCTTCGGCCTCGGCTTCGAGCGCCTGGTGGTGTACGTCTGCGGTCTCTCCAATATCCGCGACGCCATCCCCTACCCGCGCGCGCCGGGCCAGGCCGAGTACTGACATGGCGGGCATGTTCGTCCTGCTCAGCTTCATCGCGCTGGCCACCGCCGGCCTGACCGGCTACGCCATCTTCGCGCCGCTGACCTGGCGCCACCTGCTCGACCGCGGCCTGGCCGAGCAGGCCGGCAGCCCGATCAGTCCGCGCGGCATCGCCTGGCTGCTGCGCGGCGGCTTCGCCGGCATCGACGACCGCAACCTGCAGGGCCTGGCCCGGCCGGCGCAGATCCTGGGCTGGTGCCTCGTGATCGGCCTGGTCGGCACCGCCGCGGTCTGGCTGAGCGGATGGGCGCCGTGAGCGAGCCGATCTCCACGCTCGAACGCCAGGAATGGTGGCTGGTCCGCCTGGGTGACGAACTGCTCTGGGCGCGCCTGAGCGTGCTGATGAGCGGCATCGCCGAAGTGCTGGACAGCGATGGCCAGCAGCTGCGCTACGACAGCGAGGACAGCGCCCGCGCCGCCCTGATGGACGCCGACTACCGCATGATCGACGGTCTGGACGAGGACGATGCGGCCGCGCTGGGCATCGACCTTGCCACGCTGGCACCGCCGGCCGGCGATGATCCCGAAGCGCTTCGCCCGCACATGATCGTCAAACTCGGAGCACGCGCCTGATGGACCTCAGCCTCACCGGCCGCCACGCCCTGGTCTGCGGCGCCTCCGAGGGCATTGGCCGCGCCGCCGCCTTTGAACTGGCCATGCTCGGCGCCGACGTCACCGTGCTCTCGCGCCGCCGCCAGCAGCTGATGCACCTGGCCTCGGAACTGCCGCGCCTGAACAAGCACCAGCACCATGGCTTCCTCACCGCCGACGTCACCGACGCCGACACCCTGCGCGCCAAGATCGAGGCCCTGGTCAAGAAGCACCCGGTCGCGATCCTGATCAACAACACCGCCGGCCCGGCCGGCGGCAGTGCGCATGAAGCCGCGCCGGAAACCTACCTCGCCGTGTTCCAGCAGCACCTGATCGCCAACCACGTGCTGGTGCAGAGCGTCCTGCCCGGCATGCGCAAGGCGGCATGGGGCCGAATCATCAACGTCGTCTCGACCTCGGTGCGCGAGCCAATCCCGGGCCTTGGCGTCTCCAACACGGTGCGCGGTGCGGTCGCGGCCTGGTCCAAGACCCTGTCGGGCGAACTCGGCGGGTTCGGCATCACGGTCAACAACGTCCTGCCCGGCTTCACCCGCACCGCCCGCCTCGACGGCCTGATCGCGGCCAAGGCGCTGGAATCGGGCAAGTCCGAGGCCGCCGTGGCCGAGGCCATGCGCGCCACCGTCCCGGCCGGCCGCTTCGCCGAAGCGGGCGAGATCGCCGCCGCCATCGCCTTCCTCGCCTCGCCCGCGGCGGGCTACGTCAACGGCGTCAGCCTGGCCGTCGACGGCGGGCGAACGCGGGCGATCTGACCTCAGCCGCCACCCCGCATGCGCGGGCGAAGGACCCGGCTATCCGGGCGGCACAGCGCCGCCACGTAGCCCGGACAAGCGCAGCGCTTCCGAGACTGGCGCCCGCGCGAGACGAGGCCAGGGCGCGCCCGAAGACCCGGGAAAGCCCCCCGCCTCGGCGCGCTCAGCCGTTCGGCACCAGAACGATCTTGCCCGCGCGCTCGCCGCTCGCCGCGGCGGCCACCGCCTTGGCGATGTCGGCGATGGGATAGGTCGCCTGCACCTTGGCCTTGAGCGTGCCAGCGGCAATCAGCCCGCCCACTTCCGCGAACAGGGCCTTGCGCTGGTCCGGCGTGGCGCGCTTGAACCACTGCGACAGCCAGAAGCCGCGCAGGGTGATGTCGCGGAACACGAAGTAGCGCGGCGAAATCATGCAGCGCTCGCCGCTCATGGCGCCGTAGTTCACCAGGGTACCGCCCTCGACCAGGCAACGCGCCAGGTTCTCGGTGGATACCCCGCCGACGCAATCGATGGCGAGCCTGACCGGCGCGTCGCCCACGATTGCCCGCACCCGCTTGGGCAGGTCCTCGCCATCGACCAGCACGTGCTCGGCACCGGCCTCGCGCACCGCGGCGACGGCCGACTCGCGTCGCACCACATTGAGCGTGTTGAGGCCACGCAGCCTTGCGATCTGCACCAGGTAGCCGCCGACCGCGGAGTTCGCCGCGTTCTGGATGACCCAGTCGCCCGGTTTCAGATCGACGAAGTCGCGCAGCATCAGCAGGGCGGTCGGCGGATTGACCGTCAGCATCGACAGCTGCACCGGATCGACCCCGGCCGGCAGCGGCACCAGCGCCTTCGCCGGCAGCTGCAGATGGGTGGACCAGGTTCCACAGCCAACCGGCAGCAGCACCACCGTGCCGACCGGGAGCGCCGTCACGTCGGCGGCCGCTTCGATCACCCGACCGACGCCCTCGTTGCCGCCGATCGCCGGCAGCGGCGGCAGCAGGCCGTACTCGCCGGTCAGGGTCAGCACATCGCTGGGATTGATCGGCGCGGCCAGCACCTCGACGCGCACCTCGCCGGGCTGCAGCGCCGGCAGATCCATCTCGACCGGGGCAATCCACTGCGCGGGCTCGGGGCCGCGCTGGGCGTACTGGGCTCGAATCGTCTTCATCGTCTCGCTTCGTGCGGAATGGGGCGCCAAGGCTACCCGTTTCCGGCCCGCTTATCCGCACCACGGCAGGCCTCCCCACGTCATCCCCAGGATGACGGTGGGCGCAGCGAGCCCCATCGCTTCCGGTCGATGGAGCGTCCGGCGCCCCGGGGGCCTGCGCGGCGGACGACATCGAGTCGAACGCGTGACTGCGCGATCGCAGCACGGATGTCTTCCGCGACGCTTGCGCCGCCGACGCGATCCCGCGCGCCGGGCTGGGATCATTCGCGATAGACGAAGCGGCCCTCCTCGATCGTCATCACCACGCCATCGTTGCCGGTCAGGGTGCCGCTGAACATTGCCTCGATGTGGGTCGGGTCGGCCTGCGCCACCACCACATCGATGACCAGGTCGTAACCCATCATGCTGCCGGCGAGAAAGCGTTCCGGCGTGTAGTTCGCGAGTTGCGCGACGCTGCCGGCGGGATGGCCCGACGCGATCGCGTAATGGCCCGGCCCATCGATGCCGAACAGGTTGATGTTCATCGTCTGTTCGGTCGCATCCTTGCGTCCGCGCGCACCGGCCATCAGCAGGGCACGATCGTAGCCGGCCGGATGAACGGCACCGAAGAGGTCGTGGTCGGCGCGCCATTCGGCGCCGTCGATGCGCATGGAGAGTTGATTCGGCACCACCGCGGCGGGTGCAGGGCTGGCCGCGCCAGCCGGTGCCGCTGTGCTGGTCGGCGGGGCGGTGTTTCCGCACGCGGCGAGGACCAGCGCCGACAAGGGCATGGCGAGAAAGAGGCGTGCACGCATGGAAGGCTCCGGGTCAGAAGTTGCGGGGTTCAAATCCGTCGGCGAACAGCACGAAGGCAGGCACGATCTCGTCGATCTGGCGCTCGATGGCGCCGCTGTCGCAGCGAGCGTCCAGGTCGCCGTCACCGTCGACGGGCGCGGTCTGTCCGCGGGCGTCGGCAGTTCGGCCGCTGGTGCACTCGGCGTGGTCGACCAGCGGGCTGCCGGCCATCGGCACGAGGGCAGCGATGGCACCGACGTTGTTCGACAACGGATGCAGCTGCAGTGCCGCGCGCAGGGCGACGGCGACATCGGTGGCCTGCGTCGGGCCGCAGTCGGCGGGCATGAAGTTCCAGCCCGCGGAGAGGACCGCGCCGGGTCCGCCGCAGGTCGGGCCGCCGGCGCCGAACACGATGCTGTTTCGGACCGTGAGATCGCTTTGCGCGTCGACGAGATACACGGACGCACCGCTGTCGCCAGCGCCATCGAGCAGGCTCGAGTGCGACACCTGCACCTGCGACGTCAAGGTTCCCGGCGCTCCGGTGCTCTCGATCGCCAGGTCGCCGCCGCGTCCGCCCACGTCGGTGGCGCGATTGCCGCTGAAGACCAGGTTGTCGAGCTGGATGCTGCCGGTGTTGCGGGCGTAGATGGCGCCGCCGGCGTCCGTGGCCTGGTTGTCGACGAAGCTGGCCGTCGCGATCGGCGGCGTGAATCCCTGCTGGTAGATCGCGCCGCCCTGGACCGAGCTGTTGCCTTCGAACTGCACGCCTTCGTAGATCGGGAGATGGCTGCTGGCGTAGATGGCGCCGCCGGCGGTGGTGCTGCTGTTCTGCCGGAAGACCACAGTGCGCAGCTGCGTGTAGGCAGTGAAATCGGTGTCGCCGACGGCGAACGTGGTCTGCAAGGTCAAGGCGCCGCCGAGCGACGCGGCGTTGCGTTCGAAGCGCGTGTCTTCGAGCAACACCTGGCCGCGCGAATAGATCGCCCCCCCCGAGGGGGCGCGATTGTCGGTGAGGCTGCACCGAACCATCGCGAACTGTCCCATTGCGCCGCCGAGCCCCGGGGGCGGACCGAACACGAACGCGACGCCGCCGGCGCTGTCCGCTTCGTTGCCCTCGAAGCTGCAGTCGCTGAACAGCGCCCGGTTGAGGATCGAGCGCGGCGCGCCTGCACCCGTCGCGAAGCCGCGAAGCGACAGGGCGGCCCCACTGTCGGCACGGTTGCCGATGAAGCGGACATCGGCACCGCCAACGACCGCGCCGTCGTAGAGCACGATCGCGCCGCCATCGGCGACGGCGCGATTGTCGCGAAACTCGGTGTCGTTCAATCGGGCGTAGTCGTCGCCCGCGCCACGCAACGCCAGGGCGCCGCCTTGATCGGCCTGGTTGCCAACGAACTGCGTGCGTTCCGCGTCGAGCCGAGCGAACCAGATCTGGATCGCGCCGCCCTCGCCGTCGACGGCGGTCGCGTGGTTGTCGGTGAACAGACAGTCGAGCACGGTCAGGGGGCCGTTGCTGGCGATGGCGCCGCCGAATCCAGCGAGGTTGCCGATGAACTGGCTGCGT
>JANJTY010000552.1 GCA_024710865.1 Lysobacteraceae bacterium
GCGGCGCACGCCCGCACGCACATCATTCGGAGATCCCATGGCGCATCCCATCCTGCAGGCCCTCGGCCTGAACGAGACCCTGTCCGGCACCTACCTCGGCAATGCTGAGTGGTCGGCGACGACCGATGCCGGCACGCTGGAGCCGACCAATCCCAGCACGGGCGAGGTGATCGCGCGGGTGCACGCCAGCTCCGCGGCCGACTATGCGCTGATCGTCGAGCGCGCCCAGGCCGCGTTCAAGGTTTGGCGCACCACGCCCGCGCCGCGCCGCGGCGAAGCCATCCGCCTCTGCGCCGAGGCCCTGCGCCGGCACAAGGACGCGCTCGGCTCGCTGGTCGCGCTGGAAATGGGCAAGTCCAAGCCCGAAGGCGATGGCGAAGTCCAGGAGATGATCGACATCGGCGAGTTCGCCGTCGGCCTCTCGCGCCAGCTCTACGGCCTCACGATGCACTCCGAACGTCCCGGCCACCGCATGTACGAGCAGTGGCACCCGCTCGGCCTGGTCGGGATCATCTCGGCCTTCAACTTCCCGGTCGCGGTCTGGGCCTGGAACAGCTTCGTCGCCGCCGTCTGCGGCGACATCTCGATCTGGAAGCCCTCGCCCAAGACGCCGGTCTCGGCCATCGCCTCGATGCGGATCTGCAACGAGGCCCTGCGCGCCGGCGGCTTCCCCGACATCTTCTTCCTGTTCAACGACGCCGGCAGCGAGTTGGCCCAGCAGTTCGTCGACGACAAGCGCATCCCGCTGATCAGCTTCACCGGTTCGACCCGCGTCGGCCGCCAGGTCGGCGAGCGCGTGGCGCGCCGCATGGGCCGTTCCCTGCTGGAACTGGGTGGCAACAACGCCATCATCGTCGACCAGAGCGCCGACCTGAAGCTGGCGATCCCGGCCATCGTGTTCGGCGCCGTCGGCACCGCCGGCCAGCGCTGCACCACCACGCGCCGCCTGTTCGTGCACGAGTCGATCCACGATGGCGTGCTGGAGAAGCTGGTCGCGGCCTACAGGCAGGTCGAGCAGAAGATCGGCGATCCCACCGATCCGGCGAACCTGATGGGCCCGCTCAACAGCCGCGAGGCGGTGCAGGCCTACCTGGACGCCATCGCGCAGGCCAGGGCCTCCGGCGGCACGGTCGCGACCGGCGGCGCCGCGATCGACCGCCCCGGCCACTTCGTGCTGCCGACCATCATCACCGGCCTGAAGAACAGCGACGACATCGTCCAGCACGAGACCTTCGCGCCGATCCTGTACGTGATGAAGTTCAGCAGCCTGGACGAGGCGATCGAACTGCAGAACGACGTGCCGCAGGGCCTGTCCTCGGCGCTGTTCACCCAGAACCTCAAGGCGGCCGAGGCCTTCCTCAGCGCTGCGGGCTCCGACTGCGGCATCGCCAACGTCAACATCGGCACCTCCGGCGCCGAGATCGGTGGCGCCTTCG
This sequence comes from Lysobacteraceae bacterium, assembly GCA_024710865.1. Lineage (GTDB taxonomy): Bacteria > Pseudomonadota > Gammaproteobacteria > Xanthomonadales > Xanthomonadaceae > JANJTY01. The sequence goes on from JANJTY010000552.1 coordinate 1,437, forward strand.
GCGGCGAGAAGGAGACCGGCGGCGGTCGCGAGTCAGGCTCGGATGCCTGGAAGGCCTACATGCGCCGCCAGACCAACACGATCAACTATTCGGACGAACTGCCGCTGGCCCAGGGCATCAAGTTCCACGTCTGACCCGGCTGTTCCCGGTGCGGGCCTGCACGGGCCCGCACCGGCCGGCTACACTCTCCCGAACACCGAACCGGCGCCGCGCGACAGGGGCGCGCCGCCGGACCACCGGCCCTCCCGATACCTGCATGAGCCCGAGCGAAGCCGGTCCCGCCTCCCATCGTCGCGCCGCCGTCCCGCCACGGACGTCGTCAGCGCTCCCGCACGGAGCCGGCTGACGTGTATTCGCTCGCGCGCCTGTTCCTCTTCTGCCTCGACGCAGAGCGTGCCCACGGCATCGGCCTGGCCGCGGTCGAAGCGCTCTACCGCAGCGGCCTCAATCCGCTGGTCGCGCTGCGCCCCTCGCCGCTGCCGACCAAGGCCTTCGGCATCGAGTTCGCCAATCCGGTCGGCCTGGCCGCCGGACTCGACAAGAACGGGTCCCACGTCGATGCCCTGTTCGCGCTCGGTTTCGGCTTCGTCGAGGTCGGCACCACCACGCCGCGGCCGCAGGAAGGCAACCCCAGGCCGCGCATGTTCCGCCTGCCCGAGCACCAAGCCGTGATCAACCGCCTCGGCTTCAACAACCTCGGCGTCGACGCGCTGGTGCGCAACGTCGAACGCGCGAAACGCCGCGGCGTGCTCGGCATCAACATCGGCAAGAACAAGGAAACGCCGAACGCGCTGGCGGTGCAGGACTACATCTACTGCCTCGACCGGGTCTATCCGCTGGCCGACTACGTCACCGCGAACATCTCCTCGCCCAACACCGCCGGCCTGCGCGACCTGCAGGCCGAGGACGCGCTGCGCCGCTTCGTCGCCACCCTGCGCGACCGGCAGGAGAAGCTGGCCGGCCTGCACGGCCGCCGCGTGCCGCTGCTGATCAAGATCTCGCCCGACCTTTCGGAGGCCGAGATCGACGGCATCGCGCAGGTGCTGGGCGAGGCCCGCGTCGACGGCGTGATCGCCACCAACACCACCGTCGACCGCTACGCCATCCGCACCCATCCGCGCGCGGGCGAGGAAGGCGGCCTGTCCGGCCAGCCGCTGTACGGCAAGTCGACCGCGGTGCTGCGCCGCCTGCGTTCGCGCCTGGACGAAAGCATCGGCCTGATCGGCGTGGGCGGCATCCTCTCGGGCGCCGACGCCGCCGGCAAGCTCGCCGCCGGCGCCAGCCTGGTGCAGTTCTACACCGGCCTGATCTACCGCGGGCCCGCGCTGATCCGCGAAAGCGTCGAGGCCATGCGCCTGCGGCGCTACAACGTCGCGCAGCGATGAGTGCATTCAGCCTGCTCGACGACGCCCCGCTCGAAGGTCGCAACACGTTCCGCGTCGCGGCCCGCGCCAACCTGCTGGCGGACGTGCGCGAGGCCGAAGGGCTGGCCGAACTGATGGCGGTCCCCGGCGTCGCGCAGCAGCCCCTGCTGGTGCTGGGCGAAGGCAGCAACATCCTGTTCGCCGGCGATGCGCCGGGCCTGGTGCTGAGCATCGCCGGCAGCCGCATCGAGCAGGTCGAGGACCTGGGCGAGGCGGTGCGGATCGAGGCCCAGGCCGGGATGCCCTGGAACGACCTGCTGCTGTGGACGCTGGGCCGCGGCCTGGCGGGCCTCGAGAACCTGGCGCGCATTCCCGGCTCGGTCGGCGCCGCTCCGATCCAGAACATCGGGGCCTATGGCACCGAGGCGGGCGAGTTCATCGCCGCGGTGCAGGCCTGGGACCGCGAGCAGGGCCGGCTGCGCCGGATCGAGCGGGCCGACTGCAGCTTCGGCTACCGCGACAGCCTGTTCAAGCGCGAGGCCGGACGCTGGATCGTCACCGCGGTCGAGTTCCTCCTGCCGCGCCGGCACGCCCTGCGCCTGGACTATGCCGGCGTGCGCGAGGAGCTGGCCGCGATGCGCATCGAGCATCCGCGCCCCTCGCACGTGGCCGAGGCGATCGGACGCATCCGCAGCCGCAAGCTGCCCGACCCGCTGATGATCGGCAATGCCGGCAGCTTCTTCAAGAATCCGGTCGTGTCGCGCGAGGCGGCCGAATCCCTGCAGCGCTCGCACCCGGCGCTGCCGGTGTTTCCGTCCGGCAGCGAGGCGGAACGCAAGCTCTCGGCCGCCTGGCTGATCGAGGCCGGCGGCTGGAAGGGCCATCGCGAAGGCGACGCCGGCGTGTCGGCGCAGCATGCCCTGGTGCTGGTCAATCACGGACGCGCCAGGGGCGCGCAGATCCTCGACCTGGCCCAGCGCATCGCGCAGGACGTGCACGCGCGCTTTGGCGTGGCGCTGGAGCCCGAACCGACCATCGTCGGCGCGCGCTGGCAGCCGCCCGGATGAACGCGGGCGACGCCGCCGCCCGCCAGCTCTGGATCGCCATCGGCCTGATGGCCGCCTCGGCCATCGCCTTCGGCCTCATGGCCGGCACCATCCGGCTCGCCGCCAGCCAGCTGCATCCGTTCGAGATCGCCTTCTTCCGCAACCTGTTCGGACTGGTCTTCGCCCTGCCCCTGCTGCTGCGCCACGGCGTCGGCCTGCTGCGCACCGACAAGCTGCGCTACTACGTGCTGCGCTGCGCGATCGGTATCGCCTCGATGCTGTGCGGCTTCTGGGCGATCGTGAACCTGCCGCTGGCGCAGGCGGTGGCGATCTCCTACGCCACGCCGCTGTTCGTCACCGTGCTGGCGATCTTCGTGCTCGGCGAGGTGGTGCGCGCGCGGCGCTGGACCGCCGTCATCATCGGCTTCGTCGGCGTGATGGTGATCGTGCGCCCGGGCGCCGAGGGCTTCCAGCTCGGCTCGCTGGTGGCCCTCACCGCGGCCGCCCTGAGCGGCTCGGTCGCGGTCAGCATCAAGCTGCTCTCGCGCACCGAGAAGCCGGACGCCATCGTGATCTGGACCACCCTGCTCTGGGTCCCGATGTCGCTGCTGCCGGCGCTGGCCGTGTGGGAGACGCCGGTCGGCATGACCTGGCTCTGGATCGTGCTGGCGGGCCTGCTCGGCACCACTGGCCACATGCTCTGGACGCGCGCCCTGCAGCGCGGCGAGGCCTCGCTGCTCACGCCCATCGGATTCCTGCAGCTGCCGGTGGTGGCCCTGCTGGGCTGGATGCTGTTCGACGAGTCGCTCGACCGCTACACCCTGATCGGCGCCGGCATCATCTTCGCGTCCAACGTCTACATCGCGCGACGCGAGGCCAAGCTCGCGCGGCGCGCCGTGACCGATCCGGACATCCATCCGGAGACGCGCACGCCGGGCTGACCCTGCGGCTCAGCCTGCGGCCTTGAGCCCGAAGCCCGCTCCGCGCGCCAGCTCGATGAAGCCGGGAAACGAGGTCGCCACATTGGCGCAGTCGCGGATGCGCACCGCGCCCGCGGCGCGCTGGGCGGCGATGGCGAAGCTCATCGCGAGGCGATGGTCGCCCAGGCTGTCGACCTCGCCCGCGCCGATGCGTCCGCCCTCGATCTGGGCGCCGTCCGGCGTTTCCTGCACCGCGATGCCGAGCGCGCGCAGGCCGGCGGCCATGCCCGCGATGCGGTCGGACTCCTTCACCCGCAGCTCGGCCGCGCCGCTGACGCGCGTGCTGCCCTCGGCCAGGGCCGCTGCCACGAACAGGGCCGGGAACTCGTCGATCATGTCCGGCACCAGGGCCTGCGGCACGTCGATGCCGCGCAGGCGCGCGTGGCGCACGCGCAGGTCGGCGACCGGCTCGCCGCCGGCCTCGCTGGGATTCGACTCGACGATGTCGGCGCCCATCAGGCGCAGGGCCTGCAGCAGGCCGGTGCGGCGCGGATTCATCCCGACCCGGCGCAGCAGCAGGTCCGAACCCGGCACCACGCTGGCCGCGACCAGGAAGAACGCAGCCGATGAGAAATCGGCCGGCACGTGCACCGCGCAGGCGCGCAGGCGATGGCCGACGCCCAGCCGCGCCCGGCCGGGCGCGAAGTCGATCGGCCAGCCGAAGGCCGCCAGCATGCGCTCGGTGTAGTCGCGGGTCGGGTGCGGCTCGCGCACTTCGGTCTCGCCGTTCGCGTAGAGCCCGGCCAACAGCAGTGCCGACTTGACCTGCGCGCTGGCGACCGGCGTCTCGTAGACGATCCCGTGCAGGGACGCGGCCGGCGCGATGCGCAGCGGCGGCAGGCCGCCCTCGCGCGCATCGATGCGCGCGCCCATCCGCGCCAGCGGCTCGATCACGCGCCGCATCGGACGGCGCGAGAGCGAGGCATCGCCCACCAGCTCGCTGGAAAAGCCCTGCCCGGCGAGCAGGCCGGCGAGCAGGCGCATGCCGTTGCCGGC
>JANJTY010000576.1 GCA_024710865.1 Lysobacteraceae bacterium
GCATCCATGTCCACCATGGGGCGCGTGGCCACACCCGAGTCCATCGCCGCCTGCGCTACCGCCGGGGCCAGCAACAGCGGCAGACGCGGGTCGAAGGGACGCGGAATGAGGTAGTCGGGACCGAAGCTGGGCGCCTCGCCGGCGTAGGCCGCGCCGAGGTCGGACGACTCCTGCTGCGCCAGCGCCGCGATGGCGCGCACGCAAGCCAGCTTCATCGCCTCGTTGATCGTCGTGGCGCCCACATCGAGCGCGCCGCGGAAGATGTAGGGGAAGCAGAGTGCGTTGTTGACCTGGTTCGGATAGTCCGAGCGCCCGGTGGCGACGATGCAGTCCGGCCGCACGCGCCTGGCCTCGTCGGGATGGATCTCCGGGTTGGGATTGGCCAGGGCCAGGATGATCGGCCGCTCGGCCATGCTTGCGACCATGTCGGGCTTGAGCACGCCGCCAGCGGACAGACCGAGGAAGATGTCGGCGCCCGCCACGATCTCGTCCAGGGTGCGCTTGGAGGTGTCGCGCGCGTAGCGCTGCTTGGCCTCGTCCATGTTCTCGCGGCCGGTGTAGAGCACGCCGTCGCGGTCGAAGGCGAGGATGTTCTGCGGGTCCATGCCCAGCGCCACCAGCATGTCGAGGCAGGCGATGCCCGCGGCGCCGGCGCCGGCCGTCGCGAGCTTGACCGTCGCGATGTCCTTGCCGACCACGGTAAGCGCATTCAGCACGGCTGCGCCGACGATGATCGCGGTGCCGTGCTGGTCGTCGTGGAAGACCGGGATCTTCATCCGCTCGCGCAGCTTGCGTTCGACGATGAAGCACTCGGGCGCCTTGATGTCCTCCAGGTTGATGCCGCCGAAACTCGGCTCAAGGCTGGCGATGATCTCGACCAGCCGGTCGGGGTCCTTCTCGGCGATCTCGAGGTCGAACACGTCGATGCCGGCGAACTTCTGGAACAGCACGCCCTTGCCTTCCATCACCGGCTTGGCCGCCAGCGGGCCGATGTCGCCAAGGCCCAGCACCGCCGTGCCGTTGCTGATCACCGCCACCAGGTTGGCGCGCGCGGTGACGGTGGCGGCCTCGGTGGGGTCGGCGACGATCGCTTCGCAGGCCGCGGCGACGCCGGGCGAGTAGGCCAGGGCGAGGTCGCGCTGCGTCACCATGGGCTTGGTCGGTGTGACCCGGATCTTGCCCGGCGGATAGTGCCGGTGGTAGGCGAGGGCTGCTTCCTTGAGGTCTTTGTCGGGCATGGGCGGCGGATCGCTTCGCGCGGCGTCGGGGGCCCGTATAGTACGCGCCGCCCGTGATCCGCGGCTTTGCACTCCCCGTCCCGTTGATGAATCCGATTCCCCCCGTGGCCGAGGCCGCTCCCGTCAGGCGCTGGAACGGCTGGCTCGCCGTCCTGCTCGCCGGCCTGGCACTGCAGGCACCGCTGTGGCTCAACCCCGGTTACTTCAGCCATGACGAGCTGCAGTGGGCGGCCTTCGCGGATGTGGCGGACTGGCGCCGGCTGCCCTGGAGCGCCTGGTTCGACACCTCGGTGTTCCAGTACCGGCCGTTGACCTTCAATCTCTGGTTATTGCTCTCGCACGGACTGGCCGACCACCCGCGCGCGTTCCACTTCGTGTTCGTTCTGCTCGGCACGCTGAACGCCCTGCTGCTGCGCGCGACGGTGCTTCGCGCAAGCGGCCGCGCCGATCTGGCCGCGGCGGCGGCCCTCGCCTTCCTGCTCTCGCCGTACGTAGCCTACGTGCATGGCTGGGTGGGCACACTGGGCGATCTGCTCTGGGTCGGATGCGGCCTCGGCCTGGCCTGGCTCGGGCTGGCGCGCGCCGACTGGCACCCGGTGCGACTCGTCGCGCTGGCCATGACCCTGACCAGCGCCGCCCTGCTCGCCAAGGAAGCCGCCATCGTGCTGCCGGCGCTGGCACTGCTGGCGTGGCTGCTGGGTGGGCGCAAGCGGACCTGGCTGTGGATCGCGCTCGGCGCCCTGCTGCCGACGCTTGCGTACCTGGGCCTGCGACTCGACGTGGTGCTGTTCGCGCCGCGCCAGACCAGCACCTACGTCTGGGGGATCACGGAGCTGCCGCTGCGTTGGTTCGAGTACGTCGTTTTCCCCTATGCCGCCACTGTGTTCGAGGTCTTCGGACTGGCGACGAATGCGTCCGCCCGCCGCCTGGCCCTCGTCGCCCTGGCCGCCTTCGTCCTGCATGCCGGACTGTGGCGATGCTCCCCGCGCCTCGCACTCGGCTTCGTGCTGGCCGGCGCCGCCGCGCTGGGTCCGGTGCTGATCCTGAACGGCGCGGCCAGCCAGTACGGCTACGGCTACAGCGCGGTGTCGGCCGGCTTGCTCGCCCTGGCCTGGGGCCGCGCCGACCGCGCAGCCCGCCTCGCCCTGGGGCTGCCGCTGCTGCTGGTCCTGCTGCACGGGGCCTTCGTGCAGTGGCGCATGCTGGAGGTGGGCCGCGCCCATGCCGACCTCGTCCCCCACCTGCTCGCCGAGCTGCGCTCCGACCCCCGGCGCGAGCTGCGCCTCTACCCGGTCCGCCAGCGCCTGCACTTCGCCTACCAGCGCCTCACCCACCAGGTGCCGCGTCTGCAGGGCGTGGCGATGGGCGACCGGGTTCGCGTCGTGGACGATCCTGCGCTGGCCACGCACCGGATCGAAGCCGATGGTCGACTCACGCCGCTCACGCCGTAGACTCGCCGCATGGACGCAGCCCACTCGAACTCCGGCGCGCTGGCGCCGGTCCAGCTGGTCGCGGGCAGCGAGCCGCTGCTGGTGCTGGAGGCCGCCGACGCGATCCGCGCCGCGGCGCGCGCCGCGGGTTATGTCGAGCGCGAAGTGCACGATGTCGCCACCAGCTTCGACTGGAACGGATTCGAGGCCAGCTTCGGTGCGCTCTCGCTGTTCGCCAACCGTCGCCTGATCGAGCTGCGCCTGCCCACCGGCAAGCCGGGCAAGGAGGGCGGCGCGGCGATCACCGCCTTCTGCGACGACCCGGCGCCGGACACCGTGCTCCTGATCGTGGCGCAGGAGTGGAGCCGGCAGCACGAGGGCGCCTGGAGCCGCGCGGTCGAAAAGGCCGGGCGGGTGCAGGTGTTCTGGCCGATGAAACCGGGCGACTTGCCCGGCTGGCTCTCCAACCGGCTGCGACGCGCCGGACTGACCGCCACGCCCGAGGCCCTGGCCCTGCTCGGCGAACGGGTCGAAGGCAACCTGCTGGCCGCGGCGCAGGAAGTCGACAAGCTCGCCCTGCTTGCGCCGGGCGCGCGTCTGGACGTCGATACACTGGAACGGCTGGTGGCCGACTCGGCGCGCTTCGATGTGTTCGGCCTGGCTGAAGCGGCGCTCGCCGGCGATGGCCAGCGCGCGCTGCGCGTGCTGGCCGGCCTGCGCGCCGAAGGCGAACAGGTGCCGGCGCTGCTGCCCTGGCTGGCTTCGCAGCTGGCCCTGGTCGGCGAGCTCGCGCGTGCCGACGCTGCGCGCCGCCCGCTCGATGCCCTGTTCCAGCAGAACCGCATCTTCGGTCCGCGCCAGGCGGCGCTGAAGCGGGCGCTGCGGCGCGCCGGTCCCAACCTGTGGGAAGCGCTGCTGGCCGAGGTCGGGCAACTCGATGCCCTGGCCAAGGGCCGCGGCCAGGGCGATGCCTGGGTGCGCCTGGAGCGCCTCCTGCTCGGCATCGCCGAACCGCGCCGTTGGGCCGAGTTGGCGCCATGCTCCGCCTGATCTACGGCGGCACCTTCGATCCGGTGCACGATGGCCACGTCGCGGTGGCCACGGCCGCCGCCGCCGCGCTGGCGCCCTGCGTCCTGCATCTGCTCCCTTCGGCCGATCCGCCTCACCGGGCCCGCCCCGGCGCCAGCGCCGCGCAGCGCGTCGACATGCTGCGCCTCGCCTTCGCCACGCATCCCGAGTTCCTGATCGATCAGCGCGAGCTGCGCCGCGAAGGACCGTCCTTCATGGTGGATACCCTGCTCGATCTCCGCCGCGAGTATGGCGAGCGCGCGCCGCTTGCGCTGCTGCTGGGGGCCGATGCGTTTCTCGGCCTGCCGGGCTGGAGCCGCTGGCGCCAGCTGCTCGATCTGTGCCATCTGGTCGTGGTGCAGCGCCCCGGGCACCGGCTCGACGCGCTGCCGCCGGAGCTCGCGGAGGTTGTCGATTCACGCGTCGCCACCTCGGCCGACGAACTGCGCCGCTACGCGGCCGGACGCTGGCTGCTGCTCGACCTGCCGCTGCGGCCCGAGTCGGCCACCCGCGCCCGCCAGGCCATGCACGGCAACGCACCGGACATGGCGGGGGTCGATCCGGCGGTCGCGCGCTACATCGCCGACCACCGCCTGTACCGGGCCCCGCCCACCGGCGTCGACTGAAACCTGCCGCCACCGCGCCCGCGCGTATACTGCGCGCAGGGCGGTCGTCCCGGACCGTCCACCATCCGCCAGAGGTGCACCCCGCTTGAGCCCCGCCATCTCCGTCCGCAAGGCCGAACCCGCCAGCGTTCCCGTCCCCGTCTCCACCCTGCGTGCCGAAGTGCTCGCCGCGCTGGAGGAACTCAAGGCCCGCGATGTCCGCGAGATCGATGTGCGAGGCCGCACCGGCATCACCGACTTCATGGTGATCGCCTCGGGCACCTCCACCCGCCACGTCAAGTCGATCGCCGACGAGGTGATCAAGTTCGCCAAACGCTGCGGCGTGATGCCGCTTGGCGTCGAGGGCGAGCGCGAGGCCGAATGGGTGCTGGTCGACCTCGGCGACGTGATCGTGCACGTCATGCTGCCGCGCGTGCGCGAGTTCTACGGCCTGGAGCGGCTTTGGACGGTCGGTGGCGACGCCGGCGCGGCAACGGACGCGGAAAGCTCCGACGAAGCGGAGTGAACCCGGCCGCCGACCGGACGGCGAGATGCGCGCGCGCCTGATCGCGGTCGGCACCGGCATGCCCGACTGGGTGCAGTCCGGCTACGCCGACTACGCAAGACGCCTGTCCCACTGGCTGCCGCTGGAGCTGGTCGAGATCCACCCCGGCCTGCGCGGCAAGGGCCGAGACGCGCGTCGCGCCGTCGCCGACGAAGGCGCGCGCGCTGGCTGCCCTGCCCAAGTCCGCACACGTCGTGCTGCTGGATGCGCGCGGCAAGGCGCACAGCAGCGAACAGCTCGCGCAGCGGCTCCAGGCCTGGCGCCAGCTCGGCTGCGACCTCGCCTTCCTGGTCGGTGGCCCCGAGGGCCACGCGCCCGAGGTGGAGGCCGTCGCGCAGGAGCGCTGGTCGCTCGGCCCGCTCACCCTGCCCCATCCGCTGGTGCGCATCGTGCTGGCCGAGCAGCTCTACCGCGCCGCCGCCATCGTCGCCGGCCACCCGTACCACCGCGGCTGAAGGCCCGATCCGCGCGGGGCGCGCTCAGTCGGCGGCGAGGCGCTCCAGCGCCGCCGGCAGCGCCAGACGCGCCCACTCGGCGTAGAGCGCGGCGGAGGGGTGCAGACCGTCCTCGGCCACCATCGCGGACTCGCCGCCGCGCGAGCGGCTGACTGGCGCGATATCGACGAAGGCCACGCCCTGCGACTGCGCGATCGCGCGCTTGGCCGCGTTGTAGGCGTCGAGCTGGGCCGCGACCGCGGCCAGGTCGCGGCCGGACTTCGCGCCGAACGGCGTCACGCCCCAGTCCGGGATCGCCAGCACGATCACGCGATCGCTGCGGCCACCGGCCAGGGCGATGGCGCGCTGCAGGAGGCGTTCGAACTCGGGGCGGTAGTCTTCCACCGTGCGGCCGCGGTACTGGTTGTTCACTCCGATCAGCAGGCTCACGAAGTCCCACTCGCCCAGCGGCTCCTGTTCGTCCATCGCGGCGGAGAGTTCGTCGGTGGTCCATCCGGTGCGCGCGATGATGCGCGGGTCCTGGATCGCGACGCCGCGTTCGCGCAGCAGGGCGACGAGCTGCACCGGCCAGCGCCCGGACTCGGCCACCGATTCGCCGATGGTGTAGGAATCGCCCAGGGCGAGGTAGCGGATGTCCGTCGCCGCGACCGGCGCGCTGCCCACCACGGCCGTCATGAGCGCCAGCGCCTTAAGCCACATGACGGCGCACGCCGCCGGCCCCGGCCATGCGTCCGAGGGCGCGCTCGATGCGGCGGAAGACTTCCTCCACCTGCGGCGCCTCCGGCAGCAGGGTGACGCGGAAGTGGTTGCGGTAGGGCACGTTGAAGCTGTTGCCCGGCACGATCAGCACGTCCTCGTTCTCCAGCATGTCGAGCGCGAAGGCGTGGTCGTCGAAGCCCGGCAGCGCGGCCAGGTTGACGCCGGGAAAGGCGTAGAGCGCGGCCTGCGGCGGGACCAGGTCGAGGAACTCGCTCGCGGCGCAGGCCTCCAGCACGGCGCGACGCGACTCGTACAGGCGGCCGCCGGGCGCAGTCAGGGACGAGATGGTGTCAGGGCCGTTCAAGGCGGCCGGCACGGCCCACTGTCCGGGCACGTTGGCGCAGAGACGCAGGGCGCCGAGCAGGTCGAGCGAATGGTGGTACTCGGCGGTGCGGCGGCGCTCGCCCGACAGCGCCATCCAGCCGACCCGGTAACCGCAGGCGCGGTGCACCTTGGACAGGCCGCCGAAGCTGAGGCAGGGGTGCTCGCCGGCCAGCGGCGCCAGCGGCTGGAACGTGGCATCGTCGTACAGGATGCCGTCGTAGATCTCGTCCGCCATCAGCAGCAGGCGGTGGCGGCGGGCCAGGTCGACCAGCTTTTCCAGCAGCGCCTTCGGATAGCTCGCCCCGGTCGGGTTGTTCGGGTTGATCAGCACCAGGGCACGGGTGCGCGGCCCGACCAGGGTCTCGATCTCGTCCGGATCGGGCAGGAACTCGTTCTCCGGCCGGCAGGCGTAGTAGCGCGGGTAGCCGTCGTTGAGGATGGTCGCCGCGCTCCAGAGCGGATAGTCGGGGCTCGGCAACAGCACCTCGTCGCCCGGATTGAGCAGGGCGCGCAGGGCGATGTCGATGAGTTCGGAAACGCCGTTGCCGAGGAACACCTGCCCCGCGTCGAGGTGGCGCACGCCGCGCGCCGCATGCTGGGCGGCGATGGCCTCGCGCGCCTCGGGCAGGCCCTGCTGGTGGCAGTAGGGGTCGCTCTGCGCGATGTGTTCGGCGATGGCGGCCTGGATGTGCGCCGGGGCGCGGAAGCCGAAGGCGCCGGGGTTGCCGATGTTGAGCTTGATCAGGTGGCGGCCCTGCGCCTCCAGATCCCGGGCCCGGCGCGCCAGCTCGCCGCGGATCTCGTAACGGACTTCGGACAGGCGCTGGCAGGGGCGGAGCTGGGGCATGGCGGCGTGTGGCGGCGGCGTGAAGGCCGCCAGCCTAGCGCAGCGGCGCAGCGGCCGGAAGCGACCACCGCGCCGCCACGCCGCCTCAGCCCGCGCGGTGCGGGATCAGCCAGCCGCGGCGCGAGAGCGAGCGCGCCACGACCCGGTCCATGCGGTGCGCGGCCTGGGTCACGGCCGAGCGCGGGTCGATCGCGCTCTGGCGCACGTACAGCGGGCGCATGCCCTGCAGGTGAACCGCCAGCAGGCAGTCCACATCGACCCCGCGACGCGGTCCGTTGACGTCCTGCAGGCGCACCTCGACGGCGCGGATCAGCTCGCGGTAGCGGCGCAGGGCCAGGCCAATGCGGCGCTGGACGAAGGCCAGCAGGCGGTTACGGTCGATGCCGGCGCGGGTGGTGAGGTCGATCTTCATGGGTCACTCCTCGTGGGTCACGGCATCAGCCTCGCAGCCGGGAAGCACGCGGAAAAGTCGCATGTTGTTCACGGATACTTCGATATTTTCGACCTATGGACCGGAGCCTGAACCTCAAGCACCTGCAGTACTTCTGGGCGGTCGGCCGCTGGAGCAGCGTGGCCGCGGCCGCGGACAGGCTGCACCTCACGCCGCAAACCCTGAGCGGCCAGATCAAGCTGCTCGAACGCCGCCTCGGCCAGACCCTGCTGCAGCCGGCCGGGCGCGGGGTCGAGCTGACCGAGGCCGGGCGGCTGGTGTGGGCCTATGCCGACGAGATGTTCGCCCTGGGCGGCGAGCTGCGCGCAGCCCTGGCCGCGTTCCGGCCCACGGCGAGGCTGCGCCTGCGCGTCGGCATCGCCGATCAGGTGCCCAAGTCGCTGGCGCACCGCCTGCTCGCGCCGGCGCTGGCGGCCGATCCGCCGCCGCGCCTGCTCTGCCGCGAGGGGCGACTCGACGACCTGCTTGGCGAACTGGCGCTGCAGCGGCTGGACCTGGTGCTGGCGGACCGTCCGCTGCCGCCGGGGCTGTCCGTGCGCGCACACAGCCACCGGCTGGGCGAAAGCGTCATCGGCCTGTTCGGCACGACGGACCTGGCGCGCCCCTGCCGAGAGGACTTTCCCGCGTCCCTGCGCGGAAAACCGCTGCTGCTGCCGGGCGAGGACGCCTCGACCCGCACCCTGCTGCTGGACTGGCTGCAGTCGCAGCGCGTCATGCCCGAGATCGTGGCCGAGTTCGACGACACCGCGCTGATGAAGGCCTTCGGCCGCGCCGGCACCGGGCTGTTTCCCGCGCCCCTGATCCTGGCGGACGAACTGCAGCAGCACTTCGGCTGCGAGCTGGCGGGCTTGGCCGCCGGCGTGCGCGAGCAGTACTTCGCCATCGTGCCTCGGCGCCGCTCCGAGCCGGTGGCCATCCGCCGGCTGATCGAGACGGCCGCGGCCAGCTTCGGCGCCCACGCCAGCCGCGACTGAACCGCCCGGCGGGCGCATTGCCCGCGGAGCGCGTCTTTCACCAGGCCGCAGGTATACTTGCGCCGCTCCATGCATGCGGTGGGAGAAGCGCTCCGGAGCATCGGATCGCTGCCGAAGGCGTAACGCCCGTAATCGCTCAGGCACCCGTACCACCGCAGGCGAGCGACTCTGGAGAGACCGGTTCGATCCGGCGCCGAAGGTGCAGCAAGCGCGC
>JANJTY010000610.1 GCA_024710865.1 Lysobacteraceae bacterium
CGGAGTATCCCCGCCTCGACCTGCTGGTGAACAACGCCGGCATCGCGCTGGGCAACGACCAGCCGCGCCGCACCAGCGCCGACGGCCACGAGCTGCAGTTTGCGGTGAACTACCTCGCCGGCTGGATCCTGGTGAACCGGCTGCGGCCCAACCTGGCGGCGGCGGCCCCGTCGCGCATCGTCAACGTGGCCTCGGGCAGCGCCGCGGCCATCGACTTCGACGACGTGATGCTGGAGCGGCCCGGCGCCCACACCCGCGGCTATGGCCAGAGCAAGCTGGCGCAGGTGTCGATGACGGTGGAGCTGGCGCCGCGCTTCGCCGCACAGGGCATCACCATGATCTCCCTGCATCCGGCCACCCTGATGAACACGACCATGGTCGCGGGCCTGGGCGTACCGCCTCAGACCACGGTGGCCGACGGGCGTGACCACGTGATGGGCCTGATCCGCGCGCCCGAGCTTCAGGCCGGGGCGCATTACCGCGACGGCCAGCCGGTCGCGCCGCGCGATCCGCAGCCCAACGATCCCGAGGCCCGCGCCCGCCTGGTCGCACTGAGCGAAAGCCTGACCGGCGTGGCGCTGGAGTGAGCCCACGTCGGTTCCGCGCCTGCCTCGCCTGAACCGAGCTGCGACAGACCCGCGCACGGCAGAACGGCCGTAGGTCGCCTCAAGCCGCGCAGCGGCGGAAGCGACGCTCCCAGACCGAGGCACGGCAACTCCGCCCCACCGCGGTGAGGTTCCACCACCAGGCCCCATTCCGTTGCCCGCAGGCAGAGGTGGTAGCCTCACGCCATCGCTTTCCCAGCCCGCCGCCGCGTGCGGCCCGAACCCGATGCGCGCAGCCGCCCTCGACCCGCTGATCCTGCTTGCCGCGGCCGGTGCCATCGCGGGGGCCGTGCTGGGCCCGACCTGGCTGCCGCTGCACTGGCTGTGCAAACCGGTGGCGACGGCCCTGATCGCCCTGCGCCTGCACTGGGCCGCGCCGACGTCGCGGATGCGCGCGTGGCTGCTGATCGGGCTCGGTCTTTCCTGGCTGGGCGACGTGCTGCTGATGTGGCCGGCCGACCTGTTCCTCGCCGGCCTCATCGCCTTCCTGCTCGCCCATCTCTGCTACATCCGCGCCTTCAGCCTCGGCCTGCACGGGCGCTTCGCCGTTCCCGGCCTGCTGCTGTTCGCCGCGATCGCCGCCGGCGTGCTGACCCTGCTGCTGCCGCACGTGCCCGAGGCCATGCGCTGGCCGGTGCTGGCCTACGTCGCGGTGCTGGTGCTCATGGCGTCCCTCGCCAGCGGATACAGCCTGCAGCGCCGCTTCCGGCCCTGGCCCGCGGCAGCGCTGGGCGCCGGCCTGTTCGTGCTGAGCGACAGCCTGCTCGCCATCGACCGCTTCGCCCTGCCGCATGCGCTGGCGCCGCTGTGGGTGCTGGCCAGCTACTACCTGGCGCAGTGGTGCCTGGCGCGCAGCGCCGAACACGCGCCAGCGCAGGCAGGCGTCCATGGCTGAGCGGATCATGCTGTTCGCGATCCCCGGCTTCTTCCTGCTGATCGGGATCGAGCTGCTCGCCGCGCGCTGGCTAGGCCGGCCGGTGTACCGCTTCAACGACGCCATCGCCAGCCTCAGCCTCGGCGTGCTCTCGCAGATCGTCGGCGTGTTCAGCAAGGCGCTGCAGATCGGCATCTACGCCGTGGTGCTGCAGCACGTGGCGCTCTTCGCGCTGCCCGCCGACAGCCCCTGGGTGTGGATCGCGGGCCTGCTGCTGTACGACTTCTGCTACTACTGGCTGCACCGCGCCGGGCACGAGGTGAACCTCCTCTGGGCGGCGCACGTGGTGCATCACCAGAGCGAGCGCTACAACCTCAGCACGGCCCTGCGCCAGACCAGCAGCGGCGCCCTGTTCGGCTGGGTGTTCTACCTGCCGATGGCGGTGCTGGGCTTCCCGCTGGAAGTGTTCGCCGTGGTCGCGGTCATCGACCTGCTCTACCAGTACTGGATCCACACCGAACTGGTGCCGAAGCTGGGCTGGTTCGACCGCGTCTTCGCCAGCCCCAGCAACCACCGCGCCCACCATGCGGTGAACGCGCGCTACCTCGACCGCAACTACGGCGGCCTGTTCATCCTGTGGGACCGACTGTTCGGCACCTTCGTCGAAGAGGATGCGAAGGACCCACCGGTGTACGGCACGCGCGCGCCGCTGCGCAGCTTCAATCCGCTCTGGGCCAACCTCGAGGTCTACGCCGGCCTGCTGCGCGACAGCGTCCGCACGCGGCGCTGGCGCGACCGCGTCGGGCTCTGGTTCGCGCGCCCCGGCTGGCGCCCGGCCGACCTGCGCGCCGCCGATCCCAAGCCGGACTTCGACATCGCCCGTCCGGAGTACGACCCGCCGCTCGCGCCCGGCGTCGCGGCCTACGTGCTGCTGCAGTTCGTCGTCCTGCTTGGCGCGGCGGTGCTGTTCCTCACGCAGGCACCGACCTGGCCGCTGGGACTGGCCATCGGCTATGCCGCGGGACTGGTGCTGAGCCTCACGACGCTGGGCGCCCTGCTCGAAGGCCGCCGCCGGGCGGCCAGCGCCGAGGCGCTGCGCCTGCTGGCGCTCGCGGCCACGCCCCTCGCGGCGCAAGCCGCGGGGATGTCGCCGATGGCCTCCTTGCTGGCCCTGTCCGCGTTCGCGGGCTCGAGCCTGGTGCTGCTTTGGCTGACCCGCCGACGCAGCGCCATCGCGACCGCCGCGGTCTGAGGCCCCCGGCACTGCGCCCCGCTGCGGCCGTTTCAGCCAGAGAACGTACGCTGCGCCCGGGTCTGCATCCTGCCCTGGAGCTCGCGTGAATCCCTGGCCCGTCCGTCCTCTCGGCTATGTCCTGCTCGCCGCCCTCGCACTGATGGTTGCGACCCCTCCGGGCCTCGCCCAGGTGCTGTTCCAGGAGGACTTCCAGAGCTTTGTCGATCCCAAGCGCGGCACGACCCGCCTGCGCTGCGAGGGCAGCGGCGGTGCCGGCACCTGGCCGTTCCCGACGGGCTGGCTGCTGCGCAACGTGGACGACCGCAGGCCCAGCGCGCAGGTTGCCGAGGTCAACGACGCCGGGGAGGTACGCGAGGACTGCGCGCTCGATCTGCTCAACTGCGTCGCCTTCAGAACGTCCTGCACCAGCCCGAGGGGCGCCGCCGACGATTGGATGTGGACGCCGCTAATCGGTCCGCTTCCGCCTTCGTCCCGCCTGGATTGGCGGGCCAGGGCCTAGGACCCGGCGTTTCCAGACGGTTACGTGATGACGGCATCGCTCGGACCGCCCACCGGCGGCACCGCCGTCCTGGGCAACCAGGTGACCAACACCAGCGTGGTCTTCTCCGTCGCCGCCGAACAGACCGCCTGGGCGAGCCGCTCGGTCCGCCTGGACGCATTCGCGGGACAGTCGGGCTGCATCGGCTTCCGCAACGACAGCGTGGACACGTTCCTGCTCGTGATCGACGACATCGTGGTCGAGAGCATCGCGGCCTTCGATCCGGCCCTGCTCGGCGCCCGCGATGTGCCGACGCAGCCGTACGCCAGACCGCCCGCCCCGCTGGCGTTCGCCGTCGACCTGCAGGCCGAGGTGCGCAACAGCGGCAGCCCGACCCTGACCCAGGCAACGCCGGCAGCACCCTCGGCTTCGTCTACCCGCTGTGCGACGCTCGGCAGGACTGCGACCGCGCGCAGGTCGAACTGCGGGTCCTGAGCGAGCCGGTCTTCGAGGCCTCCTTCGAACGCCAGCCCTGAAATCCGGGGTCGGCGTACCTTTTCCGCCAACGCCGCGAAGCTCCTGTCCCGTCGCGTCCGGCGCGCGGAGCGGGCCGTGGCATTCCGTCGGCTTCGCGCTACGCTCGCCGCCGTGGCCCGCAACCGCTCCAGCGAAGGTCCGGCGCCCATCCACACCCGCCTGTCGCCTCCGGGATCCTGCCGCATGCATGCATCGCTTCGCACACGCCACGCCGCCTGGGCCCTGCTGGCCGCCGTCGCCGCGACGCCAGGCGCCGCCGCCGCGCGCTGTCCGGACCTCAGCGGCCGCTTCCACGTGGTGGGCGACGAGCACGTGGTGGAACTGGTCCTGGCGGCACTGCAGTCGCGCGAGACCGCCAACCGACGCGCGGGCATCGCGCTCGATGGCCCCGCCGGCGGCGCGCTGAAGGTCTCGGTGCGCGGCGACGAGCCGGCGCCCTGGCCGAGCGTGCCGGGCAACCGGCTGGGCGAGGGGTCAGACTTCCGCTGCGAGGCCGGCAGCCTGCGGCTGCTGCGCCCGCAGCCTGGCAAGGGCTGGCGCGACGACGCCGGTGAATGGTACCGGGGCAGCGCGACGATCAGCCTGGCGCGCCACCCGGACGGTGGCCTGCAGGTGCGGGTCCGCTTCGATGGCCACCAGACCATCACGGTGTACCGCTACGACTCCGCCACCGCCAGCGTGCCCAAGCCCCTCAGCGGCCGGCGCTTCGAGGAGTCGCTGTACTGGCCGGCCTGGGGACCGGACGACGACCAGATCCGCCGTCCGCCGCCGCCCGAATCCGGCCCGGTGCGCGACCTGCGCCAGCGGCTCGACAGCGCCATCCTGGGCAGCGTGCGGATGGGCACGCCGCAAGCGGTCGATGGCGGCATGCTGGTGCGCTTCACCGCGCCGCGCAGCGCGGATGTGGTCGCCTTCGAGGACCGCCTGCGCGCGGCCGCGATCCGCTACGAAAGCCGCGAAGCGCCGGTCTGGACCAACAACGCCTTCCAGATGGTGTTCCTGATCGACGACGGCGCGCAGGGCGGCGGGCGTCCGTCCGTGCCGAGCCCGCTGCGTGTGGAGCACGAGCTGCGCCGTCTGGCGCAACCGCTGGCGCAGCTGGTGGGGGTGGAAGCCGAGGGCGATGGCTACGTGGCAACGCTGCGGCTGGAGCGCTCGGGCACTGCCGACGCCCTGGTGTCGCGCCTGCGCCAGCACGCGCGGCTGTTTGCCGAGGTCGCCCCGCTGGCGGAGACCGCATCGCCCACGAACGAGGTCCGGCTGCGCCTGCGGGCGTTCTAGACGTCGGTCCAGGACACGCCAGCGCGCCCGCCGCGCCCGGGCTCACTCGATCTCGAACGAGGTCAGTTCCACCGGCACCGGAAAGTCGCCCAGGGTGAGGTCGTCGACGTTCCAGGAGCTGCAGGTGAAGGCGCCGCTCGAATCGACACGGTGGCCGATACGCACCCGGAAGGCGGCGTTGACGTGTGCGCTGACGTCATAGGCATGCGCGCCCCAGGCCGCGTCCTGGACGCCGGGCGCCGAGCCCGAACTCCAGACCGTCACCCAGGTCGAACCGTCCCAGACCTCAACGGTGTTCTGCATGAACGGCGTGTAGTCGCTGTTGAGCCAGCGGTAGAAGCTCAACCAGACCGCACCTGCCGCCTGGCTAAGGTCGGTGGGCGGGCTGGTGAGGTAGTAGTAGGGGTGGACCGCGGTCGAGGCATTGCCGCCGATCACCACGCCCGCGACGCCGTTGTCGGCGCTGGGCGAGTTGTCCGTGCCGGGGTCTCCGTTGCCGCAGGCGCCGGGCGAAGGCGAGGCGACTGCCGGACCGATCTGCCATTCGGCGTCGAGCGTCCAGCCCGCGTTGTTGTCCGAGAAATCCTCCTCGAAATAGACGGTGCCCGAGCCGGAAGGTCCCATCATCCCACCGGCGGCGCCCGGATCGGCCGAGGCGGCAGCGGACGTGGCAAGCAGTGCGGCAAGCAGCGCGCGCTTCCGAATGAAGCGAGGTGCGGATTTCATCGTGGCTTTCCCTGTGGCGAATGGTGCGCAATTTACTGCATTCGACGGCCGCATCGGGAGACGCTCGAGTGCCTGCCGCGGTGGCGCGCCGGACGCAGGCTTTCTGACCGTGGTCAAGGCGGCGCCCGATGGCCGGTGCTGCAATGCACCCACTCAAGACCGGGAGCCCCTCATGCGCCTGCCTTGTTTCCGTCGTGAACCCTCGCCTCGCACGCTTTCCTTACAAGCCCGTGCCGGGCGTCTGCGCGTGGCAGCGGCCGGCCTGCTGCTGGCTACCGCGACTCTCGCCCAGGCGGACGAATTCCTGCTGCCCTCGATGCTGCTGCAGATGAGCGACGCCGGCACCAGCAGCTTTGCGATCGATACCCGCCTCAGCCTGCTCTACACCGGGGAGAGTTCTGCCACGGTCGATGTCTACCTGACCGACCGCAGCACCGAGCTGCCGCTGACCAGCGCCACCCTCACCGAGGTCTGCAATCCCTGCAGCTTCAGCCTCGACGGCGCCAGCCCGCAGTTGACCCTCACCCTCGACAGCCTGCTGGTCGATGCTGGCGGCTTTCCGGCCATGGTGCGCAACGTATTCGCGCGGGTGGTCACCGCCGGCGACACCAGCTCGCTGGCGATCCAGGCCGAGCTGCTGAACTCGCACCAATCCAGCAGCGAGATCGAAGCACATGCGGTGCCGCTGTTGCCGATCGGCGCCAGCGGTGGAGGCGCCACCGCCAGCACCTTCCCCCTGCTCGCGGTCACGCCCGGCAGCCTGGTTTCCGCCGCAGGCAATGCCGACGCCCGCATCGACCTGTACTACGTCGGCCCGAGCAGCGCGAGCGTGGAACTGTTCGTGATCGAACCGGACGGCAGCCTGTTCACGCCCGTCGCGGCCCAGTGCAATCCCTGCACGCTTGACCTCTCGCCCGCGGATCGCGCGCAATCGCTGGTGCTGGACAACCTGCTGCCGAACGACGGCATCGAGCGCCAGCTCAGGGTGGACGTGCGCAGCAGCGGCGATGTCGCCAATCTGGCCCATGTCGCCTTCGTGGTGCGCAACCACGGCAGCGCGTTCGAAGTGGGTTTCCAGTATTTCGCACCCGTCGTGGTGCTGCAGAACTTCGCCCACCGCTTCATCTTCCGCGACGGCTTCGAAGGCGCGTGAATCGGGCTGCGGGACGCACGGGACGCCCGCAGCTTGCCGAAACGGTACCCCGACCCCGGACTTATCCCGGTTCTCGCCGCCGCGCCGCTGGGGGCCGGCAGGCCGAGACCAACGCCGCGCAGGATCGTGTCCCAGGCCGTGGTGTAGCAGTCGGTCATCCCACCGCGGTTATCCCAAGACCCAGCCCCCCGATTTCCGGGTGTACGGCAACCGCCGTCAACGAAGCCTGCCGCCTTGGCCACTCCGATTCGGCCAGATACCGTGCCCTGTCGCGCAGCCCTGGTTCGGCGCATACTTGAACCAAGGCAGGAAAGGAGGTGTCCTCATGACAGTTCCGCGGCGCGCTCTGTTTCTTGCCTGTGTAGTCGCGGCTCCAGCGGCGGCCGAAAACGACTACGTTCCCGATCCTGGCTTCGGAACCGATGGGCGAACGCTGGTGGGTTCGCTCGGTCCGGTACCCGACAGTGCAACGGGCATCGCACGGGATGGAAACCAGTACCGCCTCGTTGGCACCACGGTGTCCGGTTCGACGAGCGTTTCGTGGGCGCGACTCGACGCCAATGGCCAAGCCGTGTTGGCATTCGGCAATGAGGGCTTCTTCATCACGGGCGCCAACGCCGAAGCGGTGATCGGAACGAGCCTGGTCGATGCACAAGGTCGCACGCTGGTGGCGACGAGCAACCCTGCCGGCGTGGCGCGGTTCCTCGCCACGGGAAATCTGGATGCGACCTTTGCCGGCGACGGAATCTGGAATCCGCCCGATGCCTCCGTTGTGTATGACATCGCGCTTGGACCTGCCGACACGCTCTGGGTAAGCAAGAGTTCCGACATCTTCGCGAACGCGGAGATCCTGCAGCTGTCGTCCGACGGCGTTCCCACGGCCTATACGACACCGGACAGCGGTACCTTCGGCTTCATCCCATTCGGATACGGGCGCTTTCACCCGCAGCCGGATGGCGGCTTCTGGTGGACGGTCCGCGCAGCGGCCGGCACGTTCGACCAGGTCATCGCGCGTTTCACATCAGCGGGCACGTTGGACACGGGCTTCTCGAGCGACGGGTTCACCCGCGTGTCGGTACCCTGCCTCCAGGGTCAGTTGGGTCGCCGCTACCAGTCCTTCACGATTTTGCCCGGCGGCATCGCCATCGTCCGGGGTGATTACGATGCCGGCTCCTACCTCGTGGCCATATATCCCGACGGAACCGCCGGCCCGGCCCGCTGCGAGGACACCAATGGAACCATCGCGACGACCCACGAGATCGCGCCGCGCGATGCAACGCGGTTCGTTGCGGCGAGCTTCCATTGCCGTGCCGACATGGCCTGCGGCGCATTGCTGCGTCAGTACGTGGTGCTGCCGAACGGCACGATTGCGGACGATCCACTGCCGGACATCGATTCGGCCACGCAGGTGTTCGCCACCAATGACGGCTCCAAGCCGTATGCGCTCGGCAACGATGTCGTGGTGGCCGACGGACTGCCCGTGCTTGTGGGATCGGCCAACACGAGCTCGACCGACGCCGAGTTCTTCGCCATCCGCTACTACGTGGCGCGCGTGTTCGGCGACGGGTTCGAGTGACACCAAAACCCGGGTCACAGCCCTTTTTCCACGCACAGCGTCGGATCGTTGCGACTGCGCCAACGGGCTTCCTGATTACCCATGAGCGTCAGTCAGGCGTGCACGCGCGGCTCACCGCACCTGCATTCGATTCGCCCTGAGGAGCCGGGACCGAGCGAAGCGTCGGGACGGAGTCCCGCGTAGACGCGCTCGCGCCTCCTCAGCACGAACGGCCTGAGGGAGCGTCATGAACGCAGCACGCCTCAACGACGTAGCGAGCCCGCCGCAGGTGTGGCTGAGGCGTGGGGGTAAGCAAGACGGGCCTTGGACGAGAGCATGGCAGCACGCTCCCCCGCACGGCCCATGCGCTCCTGCTCTGCCCGCCACACCTGGACCTTCCAGGCATCGACAAGCATGTCGTGCAGCGCGGGAACGACGGCCGCGTGCAGCGTCGTGCTGATGACGAATCACGAGCACCGCCTGCTGGCCCAGTCAGACGCCGGACCGGTGAGCGCGCTGATGCAGTCGCTTGAATGTCCTCGTGTGCGGGACGTCAACGACCGCCACGGGCGCAACGGAACGCCCTGCGACGGCCGCCATGAGTCCTGCCACGCGGCAGTGACGCCCGCATACTGCGCTGCGACCGCTAATCCGTTGCGCGCGGCCAAGCTGGGCTGATCGTCGAACTGCCCCTGGTCGAGCTTCGCGGCCAAGGCCGCGGATCGAACCGACCCGCCGTTACAAACGCACCCGCTCCACACCGCGCCGGGCAGGGGCGCGCGCCAACACGTCGACCCCGAGCGCGCGCTCGTCTCGCCGACGGTCGACCCGGCCGGCATCGCAGGGATCCGCGCCTGCCTGCAGCGCCAGCAGACGCGTGCCGGTCAGCGCTTCCAGGCCGCTATCGACGCCCAACCAGCGAGGCGCGGTGACACCGGGACCATCCAGGGGGCCACGTCGCACTACCCTCTCGTGCGGGACGGCACTCCGATCCCGAGCTGGGGGGACTCGGCGTCATCGTCGCTGAACTCGCCGTCTTCATCCTCTTCGCCCTGGGAATCCTCGTCGGCATCGCCGTCCCCGGTGCCTTCATCTGCGGCTGCTTCGGCGCCCCCGTCGTCGTCGCCAGCCTCGTCATCGCCGCCGTCCTCGTCGCCGTCGTCCTCGTCGCCGCTGTCCTGGTCTTCGTCGCGGTCTTCGTCGTCGCCGTCTTCGCCGTTCTCGTCTTCGTCGTCCCGGTTCTCGTCGTCCCAGTCGTCGCCGACCCAGTCTTCGTCGTTCTCGTCCTCGTCGTCCTCGTCCTCGGCGTCTTCATCCTCGATCGCTTCGAGCTCGCCCTCGTCGTCCGGGTCCTCGCCTTCGATCGGCTCGATCTCTCCGTCCTCCAGCTCCCCGGCGATGGCCGCATCGACGGCCTCTTGCTCCGGGCTCAGATCCAGAGACTCGAACGCCTCGGCCAGGTCCATGTCGATCTCAGGCTCGCTCGGTGGCGAGTCCCCCTGCTCGATCGAGCTCGACTCGTAGGGATCGTCAATGAGGACTTCGTCACCCAACGCATTCTCGAAAACCAGTTCACCCTCTTCGAGCTGGACGGCCGTCGAGCCATTGTCCTCGACACGCAGGTTGAAGGACGTACCGCGCACCCCGATGGTCGCGACCGGCGTCTTGACCCTGTAGCGCACACCCTCGCCTGCGTGCTTGCCCCCGACGAAGCGCAGCAATCCCCGCGAGACGCTCAGCTGGACTTCGGCCGTCCCCGCGTCCGGATTGATCGCGAAGTCGTCCAGCACCATTTCCGAGGACGGACCCAAGGTCAGCACGGTTTCGTCGAGCAGGCGCAGGTGCAGCAGGGTCCCGGTCTCGACGCCGGTGGTCAGCCGCTCGTTGCGGAATACCGGGTCGCGCAGGATGAGGAGCCGGATGGTTTCCGACAGCTGCGCCTTGGCGTCGCGCTCGACGACGGACGCCAGCCCAACCCTGGGCGAGGTTTGCGGAGGCAACTCGGTGCCAGTCGGCCCGAACAGCAGCAGCACAAGCGCAACGCCGATCTGACTCATGGGTCCTCGTGGGTTCCTGCGGCGCATCGGCAAGCCACGTGGGTACGATCTTGCCGCCGCCGAGGGTGCAGGTACAGACTGCTCCCGCCCAGCGCATTCAGCTGCCTGCGGCAGGGCGTGCCGACCACGCCACTATGCGCGCATCGAGGAGTCGAGGTCCATGGCAACGCTGCGCAAGGTCGCGTGGAACTGGATCGGCGTCGTCGGACCGCTGCTGATCCTCGCCGCTGCGGTCACCCTGCGCATGGCCGACCCCGAGATCCTGTCGGACTTCCGCAACCGGGTCTTCGACCAGTACCAGGTTCTCAAGCCCAGGCCGTACGACGCCCACTGGCACCTCCGGCAGGACAGTCTCGGCGTCGGCATCATCGACATCGACGAGGACAGCCTGGCCCGTCACGGCCAGTGGCCCTGGCCGCGCGACCTCCTGGCCCGGCTACTGGGCAGGGCGCATCAGCTGGGAGCGGCCGCGGTGGCCTTCGACATGGTCTTCGCCGAACCCGATCGCACCTCGCTCGACATCGTCGTTCCGCGCCTCGACCAGATCCCGCAGTACGACGCCGTGCGCGAGCAATTCCGCGCCTTGCAGGCGCTCGACCCCACGCTGACCAGCAACGACCAGTTCCTCGCGGCCACCCTGCAGCAGCTGCAGACGACGGTGCTTGGGTTCTCCTTCAGCGCGCGACAGGGCGGGCGGACACCCCTGATCAAGAAAGGCATCGTCTACTCCGGCAGCAACCCGTTCTGGACCCTGCAATCGTTCCCGGGCGCCACCCCCAATCTGCCCGCGCTGGAAGCAGCCGCCAACGGCATCGGCAGCCTGAACGTCGTTCCAGACACCGATGGCGTGGTGCGCCGGGTGCCGATCGTGCTGGCCCTGGGCGACACACCGGACGCGGCGACGCTCTACCCGTCGCTTGCCGCCGAAGTGCTGCGCCTGGTGCAGGGCCAGGACCAGAGCATCCGGATCAAGGCCGCCGATGCCAGTGGCGAGCGCTTCTTCGGCACCGGCGTGGCGCCGATCGTCAGGGCTCGGATCGGTGAAATCGACATTCCCACCGACGCCAACGCCCAGATCCAGCTTTGGGACAGCGGCTCCCAGCCACAACGCTATGTCCCGGCCTGGCGGCTGCTCGATGACCAGGCCGATCCAACCCTGATCGAAGGTCGCATCCTGTTCGTTGGCACGTCCGCGCCAGGTCTCGTCGATCTGGTCGCGACACCGCTCGAGAACGTCGTTCCAGGGGTCGAGGCGCTCGCACAGATCACCGAGCAAATCCTCACCCAGACCTACTTGCACCGTCCGGACTACGCGAGCGGGCTGGAACTGGTCTTCATGACCGCGCTCGGCCTGATCCTCATCGGCATGATCACGCGCTTCAGCGCCATCCATGGCGCCCTGGTCGCGATCGCCGCCATGGCGGCGGCGGTCGCGTGCTCATGGTATGCCTTCGATCGATGGCAGCTGCTGTTCGACCCGATCTATCCGTCGCTCGCCGCGCTCGGGGTCTACCTGGCCGGGTCGGTCATCAACTTCGCCCGGATCGAGTCGGAAAAACAGCAGGTGCGCGACGCCTTCGGTCGCTATCTCTCGCCGAGCCTCGTCGAGCAACTGGCGCAGAATCCGGAGCAGCTGAAACTCGGCGGTGAAATGCGCGAGATGACCCTGCTGTTCTGCGACATCCGCGGCTTCACGACGATCTCCGAGCAATTCGATCCACCCGGCCTCACCCGCTTCATCAACGCCTTCCTGAGCCCGATGACCGAGATCATCGTGGCCAATCGCGGCACGATCGACAAGTACATGGGCGATTGCATCATGGCGTTCTGGAACGCGCCGCTCGAAGTCCGCGACCACGCCGCCTGCGGCTGTCGCTCCGCACTGCAGATGTTCGAGCGCCTGAAGACGCTGAACGAGCAGCTTCGCCTCCAGGCCGAGGCGGAAAATCGGGACCACCGACCGATCCACATCGGCGCAGGGCTCAATTCCGGCCCGGCATGCGTCGGCAACATGGGCTCCGACCTGCGCTTCGACTATTCGGTGCTGGGCGACACGGTGAATCTGGCATCACGTCTCGAAGGCCAATCGAAGACTTACGGGGTCGACATCGTGATCGGCGAGAACACCGAAGCCGCGATCCGCGGCGAGTTTGCCACGCTCGAACTCGACCGCATCAAAGTCAAGGGCAAGCAGGTTCCGGTGCGCATCCACACCCTGCTCGGCGACCGCACGCTGCTCGATTCGCCCGCGTTCCAGGCCAGCGCCAGCCGCCACGGGGACATGCTGCAAGCGTACGCCGCGCAGCGCTGGGACGACTGCGAGCGCCTGTGCCGCCAGTTGGCCGAGGAGCTTCCGCGGATCGCGGGCCTCTATGCGCTGTACGAGGGTCGCGTGGCGCAGTTCCGCGCCAACCCGCCCGGCCCCGACTGGGACGGTGTCTACGTGGCGACCTCGAAGTAGCAGGCCGCTGGTCTGGCGTGCGTCCCTGACCGCGGTGGTTCCCTGAACGCTGCCGCCGCGTGGCCGCACGCCGGTAGCGGGGCGGATCGGCGGCGGCCGGGCGCTCAGCGCGGCGCGTGGTGTTCGGCGATCTGCGCCGGCGTCAGGCGCAGGAATCGGGCGGCGTTGTTGTAGAGGATGTCGCGCTTCTGCTCGGCGCTGAGGAACGGCGCGTCCTGGATCGCACCGATCGCCGCACCGATCGCACCGGGCCAGTACATCTGGTCGGAGCCGAACAGGATGCGCTTGCCGAATCCGGCATCGACCATCCGTTTCAGCGCGGCGTGGAACTGCGGCCGCGGGAAGGCCCAGTTGTTGCAAGCGACGTCGACGTACAGGTTCGGGTAGGCGAACATCATCGCGATCATCTCGTCGACCAGCGGCGAGCCGTAGTGCATCACGTAGACGCGCAGCTTCGGATGCCTGCGCAGCACAGGCTCGAGCAACAGGGGCGAGCCCAACGCGACGCGGTAGTCGTCGTAGCCCGGGAAACGCGCGGTCGCGGGGGGACCTTCGCCGAGGTGGATGCCGACCGGGATGTCGAGTTCCTCGGCCAGCGCGAAGTAGGGCGCATAGCGTGGATCGTCGGGCGCGTGACCGCGGTACTGGATGTAGACCTCGCCGAACACCGCGAGCCGACCCGCCGCGTGAAGCTCGCGCATCTGTTCGACGCTCAGATCGCCCTTCGGTTTGGCGAAGCCGACGCCAGGCAGAATGAGGTCCGGCGCTTTGGCCTTCCATTCCGCCACGCGCTCCGGACTGCCCTCGGTCATCGCCAGCCTCACGTCGTGCCGGCGCAGCTCGGCAAGGGTGGCGTCGCGCAGGTCCTCATCGTCCCTGGCGGCCAGCAGCGGCCGCTCGCACCGTCCCAGCTGCGAGAAGTCCAGCTCCTCGCGCGGGTCTACGGTCGGCACCGGCACCGGCTGGTCGCCGGGGCAGGCAGGCGCCCCGGGCGGCACGTCGAGTGCGTAGGCGTGCACGTGCATGTCGATGACGGGGCCGGGCGGGGCCGTCGCGTCCCGAGCGGAAACCGGCGAGACCAGCGCAGCGAAAACGAGCAATGGGGCGAGGTGCATCCGCGTTTTCCCGGAACTTGAACTCCACCTACGTAAGATCGCGGGACGGCGGGCCAGTCCCCGCGTCTCTTCTGACCTGCCCGGTAGCGGAGTTCCACCGCATCTCCTCAACCAGCTTCCAAGTCCAACCTCCCAACCCGTCGCAGGTCCACCTGCTGCCGAGCCACCCAAAGGTCGTGCGCGTCCTGCATCGCCAGCCAGCTTTCCGGCGAGCGGCCGATGGCCTTGGACAGCCGCAGGGCCATCTCCGGCGTGACGCGGCTGCTGCCCTTGAGGATCCGACTCAAGGTGGACGGCGCGACATCCAGCTTGTGCGCCAGCTCGCGCCCGCTGATTCCATGGGGCTCCAGGTACACCTCGGTGATGAACTCGCCCGGGTGGGGCGGAAGGTGCATGGCCATCAGTGGTAGTCCTCGTAGTCCAGAATGTAGGCGTGTCCTTCGCGGAACTCGAAG
>JANJTY010000653.1 GCA_024710865.1 Lysobacteraceae bacterium
ATGCAGGGCCTTCACCACGCCATCCTCGGCGTAGATGGCGAAGCGCTTGGCGCGCAGGCCCATGCCGAAGCCGGTGGCGTCCAGTTCGAGGCCCAGCGCGCGGGTGAACTCGGCATTGCCGTCGGCCAGCAGCAGCAGGCCCTCGGGCGTGTTCTGGCTCTTGCCCCAGGCGTCCATCACGAAGGCGTCGTTGACCGCGAAGCAGGCCACCGTGATGCCGCGGGCACGGAAGTCCTCGAAACGCTCGACGTAGCCCGGCAGGTGACGGGCCGAACAGGTCGGGGTGAAGGCACCGGGGACCGCGAACAGCACGACCTTGCCCTGGCCCAGGACCTCGCCGGTGCGCACGGCCTGCACGCCGTCCTTCAGCAGGTTGACGGTGATGTCGGGCAGGCGGTCGCCGATCTGGATGCTCATGCGTCTGGTTCCGCTTCGAAAGGGGCGCCGATGATAGCGCGGCGGACTTGAAAACCGCGTGGCGCTCCACATCTTGCCGGCAGGGCGGCACTCCAGCCGCGCGTCATCAGGAGACCTGGCCATGAGCATCACGCGCTACAACCCATGGGGCCTGCAGTCCAACCTGCAGGACGAACTCAAGCAGGTGTTCGACAAGTTCTTCGCCGAAGGCGACGGCGACCAGTCCAACGTGGTCACCAGTCAGTGGACGCCGCGGGTCGACATCCGCGAGGAAGCGGCTCGTTTCGTCATCCTGGCCGACATCCCCGGCGTCGAGCCCAGGGACATCGAGATCCACATGGACAAGGGCATCCTGTCCATCAAGGGCGAGCGCAAGACCGAGAAGCGCGAGGAAACCGAACGCTACTCGCGCGTCGAGCGCCAGCACGGCGTGTTCTACCGGCGCTTCGCACTACCCGA
Organism: Lysobacteraceae bacterium; assembly: GCA_024710865.1. Classification (GTDB taxonomy): domain Bacteria; phylum Pseudomonadota; class Gammaproteobacteria; order Xanthomonadales; family Xanthomonadaceae; genus JANJTY01. The sequence goes on from JANJTY010000653.1 coordinate 877, forward strand.
TAGCGCCAATCCCGACGGCATCTCGGCGCAGGGAAGGAACGGCGTGCTCGAGATCTCGATTCCGAAGCGGCCCGACACCACGCCGCGCCGCATCGCGGTCAACGGCGAGTAAGCCCCTCCTGCGCGGTGACGAAGAGGCCCGCGCACGCGGGCCTTCTCGTTCCGGCCACAGTCGAGCAAAGTACCCGGCATGAAGTTCAAGGACTATTACGCCGCCCTCGGCGTCGAGCCGGGCGCGGGCGAATCCGAGATCAAGGCGGCCTATCGCCGCCTGGCGCGCAAGCTGCATCCGGACGTCAGCAAGGAGCCCGACGCGGAAGAGCGCTTCAAGGCCGTGAACGAGGCCTACGAGGTGCTGCGCGACAAGGACAAGCGCGCCGCCTACGACCAGCTGCGCGCGCGCGGTTACCGTGCGGGCGAGGAGTTCCGTCCACCGCCGGGCTTCGGCGATGGCGTCGACGTCGGCGACATCTTCGGCGGCGGCAATGGCGACTTCAGCGACTTCTTCGAAAGCCTCTTCGGCCGCGCCCGCGCCGGCCGCGCCCAGGCGCGGCGCGGACGCGACCTGCGCGCGCGGCTGGAACTCTCGCTGGAGCGGGTGTTCGAGGGCGGCAGCGAACGCATCCAGATCGACGGACGCACCCTCGACGTGCGCATTCCCAAGGGCATCCAGGAAGGCCAGGTGATCCGCCTCGCCGGGCAGGGCGGGCAGGGCGGCGACCTGCTGCTGGAGGTCGCCTACCGCGCCCATCCGGATTTCGAGCTGGACGGACGCAACGTGCTGTATTACCTGCCGCTCGCGCCCTGGGAGGCCGCGCTTGGCGCGACCCTGCCGGTGCCGACCCTGGGCGGCACGGTGGAGCTCAAGATTCCGGCGGGATCGGACAGCGGGCGCAAGCTGCGCCTGCGCGGTCGTGGCCTTCCCGGGGCTCCGGATGGTGACCAGCTGGTGATCCTGGAAGTGCGTGCCCCGGCGCCACAGGACGAGGCCCAGCGCGCCAGCTATGCGGCCTTGCGCGAGGCCTTCGCCGGGTTCGATCCGCGCCGCGGCTGAGCGCTGCGCGGCCGCTCCAGGCGGAGTCCCGCGCAAATGAAAAGGGCGGGACCTCGCGGCCCCGCCCCGGATGTCGGTCTGGCGCCAGGCCTCAGCCGCCGATCAGTTCCTTCACCAGCTTGACCAGCGCCGCCTCGTTCACCGGCTTGGTCAGGTAGGCCTTGGCGCCCTGGCGCAGGCCCCACACGCGGTCGGTTTCCTGGTCCTTGGTGGTGACCAGCACAATCGGGATGTGCGCGGTGGCCGGGTCCTTGGAGATGTTGCGGGTGGCCTGGAAGCCGTTGAGGTTGGGCATGACCACGTCCATCAGGATCAGGTCGGGCAGCTCCTTCTTGGCGACTTCGACGCCCGAAGCGCCATCCTCCGCGCTCAGGGTCTCGTGCCCGAGCTTCTCGATGATGCGCTTCATGCCCGCGAGCTGGGACGGGGAATCGTCGACGATCAGGACACGTGCCATGTCAGCCTCTTGCGTAGTGTTGGGGGCGCGCACCGCCAGCAAAGGACAGAGCGCCGTTCGCGATTGTAATGGGGCCCGAGTCTAGCCCCAAGCGGTCCCAGTGGGAACCGTGACGGGACACCCGGTGCGCGGGGGCGCGGGCTTCAGTCGATCCGCACCAGGGTGCGGCCGAAACTGCCCCCGGAAAGCATGGCGTCGAACACGCCCGACAGTTCGTCGAGTCCGATCTCGCGCGTGCAGATGCGGTCGAGATGCACGGGCTTCCAGTCCGAGGCGAGGCGCTCCCACACCCGCTCGCGAATCGGGCGTGCGGTTCCGGCCGAGGCGATGCCCAGCAGGGACACGCCGCGGATGATGAAGGGCATCACCGTGGTATGCAGTTCATGGCCGCCGGCGAGGCCGCAGCTGGCGATGTTGCCGTAGGGCTGGATCACCCGGGTCAGCCCGGCCAGCATCTCGTCGCCGACATTGTCGATGGCGCCCGCCCAGATCGCGTTCTCCAGCGGGCGCTGGCCCCACCACAGCTCGTG
>JANJTY010000575.1 GCA_024710865.1 Lysobacteraceae bacterium
GCCCGGAACAGCGCCGGCACGCGCTCGACGTGGAGGCGATCGAGATCGCGGTAGAGCCGCTGGATCGCCGCGATGTCGCCGACCCGGGCCGGACGGATGCGCGCGCCCGTGACGTTCGCGTCGCTCATGCGCACAGCACCGCGGTGCCGCTGGCCGAGACCATCAGCATGCCGTTGCCCTGGCCCAGCACCGCGGCATCGAGGTCGACCCCGACTGCCGCGTTCGCGCCCAGCGCCTGCGCGCGTCCGGACCGCTTGGGCAGGGCGATGTCGCGCGCGCGCTGCAGCTCCCGCTCACAGGTGGCCGAGCGCCCGCCGACCCGATCGCGGATGCCGGCGAAGATGTCCTTGAACAGGTTCGCGCCGAGGATGGCCTCCCCCGCCACCACGCCGAAATAGCGGGTGATGCGACGGCCTTCGATGCCGGGTGTGGTGGTGATGATCATGATCGCTCCTGGTTTCGCGGGCGTCGGTCGGACATGCGCATGATGCGCGAGCGCCACGCTGCGAGGTAGGAGGGGCTTCAGCCCCGACACACGTTTCTGTTCCGCGCAGCGCGCCGGTACAAGCCGCGGTCGCGGCTGAAGCCGCTCCTACGAAGAGCGAAGCGCGCGCGCCGAGTGGCTTAGTCGAGGAACTCCCAGCTGTCGGCCCCATCGCGGCGGCGCACGCGCACGCGCGCCTGCAGCGCCGGCGGGACCAGGTTGAGGTGCACGCCGCAGCGAGAATCCGGCGTCGGAGGCAGGGCTTCCCAGTGCGTGGTGCAGCCGCAGCGCGCGCAGCGCACGAAGCGCAGGTTCTCCTCGCCCCAGGCGTAGGCCTGGGTGGACTCCGGATGCCCGGCGATCGTCACCGCGCCGCGTTCGAAGTAGACCCACACCGCACCCAGGCGCCGACACACCGAGCAGTTGCAGCGCGTCGCCACCTCGGGCTCGGCGGGCAGGGTGAGCTGGACGTCGCCGCAGTGGCAGCTGCCGTCCAGGTCCGTCTGCGCCTTGGGCGCGCTTGCGCTCACCTGCAGCGCCTGTGGATGGCTGTTGTTGGCATCAGGGCGTGCCCTTCGGTCGACTGCCGGTCGAGTCAGGCCCGTCGAGCAGCGCGGACAGGGCCAGCGTCAGCGCCTCGGGAACGCCGTGATCCCGGCCGACCCGCCGCAGCCGCGCCAGTTTGTGGCGGTCCTTGAGCAGGCCGGCGTCGGCCAGCAGCAGGGCGTCGCGCAGCAGGGTCGTGAGTTCGCGCAGGCCAAGCTCGGTCAGGCGCACGATGCGTTCGGCATAGCGCGCGCTGGCGCGGCGGGTGCGCTGGTCGGCCTTGCGGCAGTCGAGGCAGTGCACGCAGTCGGCGTCGATCCAGAAGCCGAGGGTCTCGTACCAGTGGCGCTGCTCGCGCGCGAAGAACAGGAACCAGGTTCCGCAGCGGACGCAGCGCCGCAGGATGTCGACGTAGTGGCGCCTTGGGAACACGCCGTAGCGCTGGCGCGCCGTGTCGGCGGCGATGGCCGAGGCCAGGAACAGATAGAAGGTCGAGCGAGGCGCGACCGCGCCGCTGGGTTGCCTGACCAGGCGCAGCCTGGCATCCAGCACGTGCCCCTGGGCGTAGCGCCAGAAGCCCGCGCAGAGCTCGTCGGCATCGAGTCCAAGTCCGGAACGCGTGGGCGCGGCGCCGTAGCGCGGATGGGGCTGGATCGGCGGCAGTTCGAAGGGCTTGGGGGCGCGCGGCATGGGCCTGGGTCGTTTCGCTGGATCCGATGCGTCGGCCTATGGACAGTGCCCGATCCGCTGCAGCGCCAGGCTGCCCTCCAGCGCGGAAAACTCGGCGGCCCAGTCGTTGGCATCGAAGCGGTCGTCAAGGAAGGCGTTCGCATACGCGTCTTTCAACACCGCGCCCCTGGCCGTTGATCGCCCTTTCCAGCGCAGGTTGCCGCGGTCGGACCAGACAGACAGCGCGCTGTCACGGTCCACTACCAGCCAGTCCGGGCCGATGCGGTGGGTCGCCAGACCATCCCCGCGTCCGGCTTCGATGGCGCCGCTCCGGGGCAGGTTGCGCCTGCATGTCACCGTCGGATGTCCTGTTCGTTGGAGGATGGGCCAGGATTCGGCCGCCGGGCATGTACGTAGCAGGAGCGCGACGGCGCGTGTACGCGGTCGAGCCTCGTCGCTCACTCGCCAGCATGGAATTCGCTAGGTGGTGCGGGGTGCCAGCTATCGGCCCAGCCAGTACCAGTGCCATGGCTCGTACGTTATCCCAAGTGCGTTGTCGCGGGGATAGCTCAGCCTGAAGCCGAAGTCAGAGCCAAACCGCTGCAACCAGGCAAACGCATCCGTGGCTTCAAAGGCGGTTTCCGCCGGCGGTGTGGTTGGTTCTGCGATATCGATGGCACGCCCGGAGTGATGCTCGCTGAAGCCCGGCAATGCATTGACCTTCAGGATGGCCTCCAATGGCAAGCCCCGTTGCAGCTTGCGGCGGATGATGTCGGTCTGGTAGTTCCAGCTGCGGTAGCCGGAGACGGCTTGCAGCGCGACCCCATCCAGACGTGCGGCGTTGCGCATGCCGTGCCAGAACCGGGTGACCTCCTGATCCAGCCACAGGTGCCGACCGAACCGGTCGCGACCGGCGTGGTGGAGCGTGCGCGGTTCGTCATGCCTTTGCAGTTTCGAGGCTTGGTGAGTCGCGGCTAGTGCGGGTATCAATGCAAGCAACCGGCGCAGACGGCGCGACGAATCGATTCCGCTCACGGTCGAAGGATGCAGCCAGTCGGCAGCAGCGGGCAGGTGAACCGAGCCATGCCGGCCTGGCAACCGCCTCACCACCTGGTCCTCGCCCAGCAGGGCGAGGTAGCGCCCATCCTCTTTGCGGCGTGCGAGCCACGCACTGTGCGACAGTCGACGCTGATCGCCGGTGCGACGGGCGCTAATCAGGGCGACGGAAAGGATTTCCACGTCTGCATGGTTGAACAGCGTCCAGGCTTGCTTGTCGGTGCGCATGAACCGAAGCCGCGTCGATGTCTGCTAGGGGTTCGGACCGCGCAGGTCGTCCAGCAGCGTCTGCGGTCGCTCCAGACTGAGCAGGACAATCCTGTGGTCGCGCAGGGGCAGCAGCAGCACGCGGTCGTCGCTGGTCAGCAACACGAAGAGTCGCTGCCCATCCTGGCCGCGGAAGTTTCCTGCCAGAAAGCCGGGCAGGCTGAAGCCGTTGGTCTTCCAGCGTGGCCGGTACTCGCGCCGCTCCCTGAGATCGATGATCCGGGCGCGGTCGAGATCCAACTCCTCCCGTGCGATGCGTCGCGTGTACAAGGTGGCGCGAACATGGAGTTGGCTGCCGTCGAATTCGACGGCACGGCGACGCATCGCTGCCCAGAGGAGGGCCGGGATCAGAAGTGCGATCGGCGCGACAGCCCAGAGCGCGTCCTGCCAAGGCTGCGGACGCGCAAGCAGGAAGCCGAGCAGTGCGACGGGGGTGGAGAGTGCGATGAGGGAAAACACGACCCAAGCGGCCTTCCCGGGGGGCACGACGGCGTAGGGTTTGGTGGGAGGCGTGCGGATCATGGTTGCCGCATTCCGACCCACTCGGCGATGTCGGATGCCAGACCGGGCTCAAACTCGGCGGCGAGGAAGTACTCCTCGGGGCGACTCGGGCCTGACCCGAGCTGGAACAAGTGGTTGGCCTCGGGATAGGTCACGAAGCGATTGTCCCGGCCAGTGCTGAGAGCTTGGCGCCAGCGCCCGAAATCCTCGGATTCGCTGACATGGTAGTCGCGTCCACCGTGCGCAACGAACACGGGAAGTTCGAGGGACTGCGCGACGGCCACGGGATCGTAGCCTTGCAGATCGCGCCAGTAGGCCGCCGGCAGTCCGAGCAGCAGGCGCTGGTGCGCGGGGATCGACGGATCGAGCCGTTCGATCGCGGCAACGGCCCGCTCGGTGTCGGCCAGCGACTGCGGGCTGTTGGCGTCGGCCGCGGGGTCGAGTCGGGCGAGATAGCGATGCTGATCCAGGACCAGCGTATGCAGCGGGCGCGCGGGTGCGGCCAGCAGGATCAGCCCGGCCACGCCAGGTGCGCGCTGGGCGATGCGCGGCGCCATCATGGCACCCAGGCTGTGCCCCAGCACGAACACCCGGTCAGGGTCGATGTCCGGCAGCGAGCGCGCAAGCGCCACGGCGCGTACCGCATCGTCGACGGTTTCCAGGTCGACGGTGTAGGTTCCTGCAGTGAAGGCCTGCGGATGCTGGCGGCTGCGCTTTTCGTAGCGCAGGGTCGCGACGCCCTGGCGGGCGAGGCCCTCGGCGAGCTCGCGGAACGGTCGGTTCGGGCCGATGGTCTCGTCGCGGTCGTGTGGGCCGGAGCCATGCACCAAGACGACGAGGGGCACGGCACCGGGGGCGTCCGGCAGGCGCAGGGTGCCAGGCAGGGCGGACGATCCCTCACCCACCAGAACCTCCCGCTCGCCGCTGCCGGGCGGTTCAGGGGGGCGACGGGCCGGCACCAGATAAAAGCCGCTGATGCGGCCTTGTGCGTCGAAAGCGATGCGCGCATCGAGATTGAAGCGCTCGAACAGCAGGGGCGTGACCACGACCGCGATGCCCTGGACCGTTTCCATTCTCGGCTCGCCGCGCGAGCGAAGCGGTCCGAGTTGGCGCGGCAGCGTCTGCCAAATCTCGCGCAGCTTGGCTTCCGGCAGGGCTTCCTGCATGCGCGGGTCGAAGGCCGCGTGCGCCGAGGCGGGGTCGTCGGCGTCGAGGGCGTCGAGGAAGGCGCTGGCGCGCTGCCCCAGGTTCGCATCCAGGGCGGCAGGTTCGCCCTCGGGCACGCCGCCTCCGAGTCGAGGCCAGAGCAGGTGCAATCCTAAGGCAATCGCTACGAGTACCAGCAGGCTGACGAGAAGGATCCGTTTCATGGGCGTAGCTTGGCACGCGGGGCCGGTTCGTTGTGCGCCAGGGCATCGCAGAGGGTCCGGTTCACGGCCCGTCTCCCGCTGCGGATTCCTCGTCCTCGTCCCCGCCAGGCTTTGGGAGTCGTCCTGCGCGTCGCAGCGCGTCGCGCAGGACGTACTCGATCTGTGCGTTGAGCGAGCGCAGTTCGTCGTCCGCCCAGCGCTGCATTCCCTGCAGCACACGCGCGTTGATGCGCAGCGGATAGGCTTTCTTCTCGCTCACGGTGCGGCTACTGGTGGATGGAGCCCGTGTTCACCACCGGCTGGGTGGCGCGGTCGGAGCAGAGCACGACGAGCAGGTTGGAGACCATCTGCGCCCGCCGCTCGTCGTCCAGTTCCACCACGCCCCTGGACTTGAGCTGGTCGAGCGCCATCTCGACCATCGTCACCGCGCCCTCGACGATGCGGGTGCGGGCCGCGATCACGGCGTTGGCCTGCTGCCGTTGCAGCATGGCCTGGGCGATTTCCGGTGCGTAGGCGAGGTGGTTGATGCGCGCCTCGATGACGTCCACGCCGGCCGAGGTCAGGCGCTCGTCGAGCTGTTCGCCCAGGCTGCGGGATATTTCAACCGCGTGGCTGCGCAGCGCGATCTGGCCCTCTTCGTGCTGGTCGTAGGGGTAGCTGGTGGCGATCTGGCGGATCGCGGCTTCCGACTGGATCTGCACGAAACTCTCGTAGTCATCGACGTTGAAGACTGCCTCCGCCGAGTCCACCACGCGCCAGACCACCACGGCGGCGATCTCGATGGGCGAGCCATCGAGCTCGTTCACCTTGAGCCGCCCGCTCTCGAAGTTGCGCACGCGCAGCGAAACCTTCTTGGCGCTGAAGAACGGGTTGTTCCAGCGCAGGCCCTGCGCCTTGACCGTGCCCACGTACTTTCCGAACAAGGTCAGCACCGCGGCCTGGTTGGGTTCGATCATGTAGAAGCCGCCCAGGGCCACGATCTGCGCGATGCCGGCCAGCAAGCTGGCGATCACCGCCGCGACGCTGCCGGCGCGGGCCGCGCCCACCAGCACGAAGCCAGTGGCGATCAGCAGGAGGATGAGGAACACCAGCATGGGGATGCCAGGAAGGGAAGTGCGTTCTTGCTCGCGCATGGTCGTGGGCTCCGGGGTTCTGAATTAAAGATATCATAGTGATATCTAAATGCAAGACGTGCGCGCAGCAGGCTGCCCGCGCCTGCGGGGCGCGGCGGAAAGACTGTCGGGCGGTTTCAGTGGGGAGGCAGCGGTACCGAGACCAGCGGTGCCGGCAGTCGCTCGGTGGTTATCCACACCGCGGCGCCGTCCGGCGCGATGGCCAGGGCTTCGGCCTGGGCCAGCCACGGGAAAGGCACTTCGACCGGCGCGCGCGAGAACGCGTCGGTCCACCTCTCTCCATCACGGCGGCGGTAGACATGCGCGCTGCGATAGTTGAGCACCGCCGCCAGGCGTCCATCGGCAGCGATGTCGAAGGCGGTGATCTGGGCGCGGTAGCGTCCGAACACCGGGCTGCGCCGGAGATCCTCGGCGGAGGGCTGGCGGATGCCTGCGAGTTGGCCGACACGCTCGGCGGTGCGAACTTCGCCCGCTTCGGGAGGATCGATGGAGAGACGCCAAAGCTCGGGAGGCACCCGCTTCTTGCTTACCAAATAGGCCTGGCCATCGATCGGATCGATGGCCAGGGCCTCGG
>JANJTY010000689.1 GCA_024710865.1 Lysobacteraceae bacterium
CGGCGGTCAGCACGGCGACCACGCCGGGCAGGGCGCGCGCCACCGCGGCATCCAGCGCGACGATGCGCGCGTGCGCGTGCGGCGCCTGCACCGGCCAGAGACTGAGCAGGCCGCTGGGCGGATGCTGCTCGTCGGTGTAGATGGCGCGGCCGGTGACGTGGCCGACGGCGGATTCGTGCGCGCCGCTCATGCCAGCGCCTCCGCCACGAACTTCTCGAACAGGCTCGCGCAGAGCGCGCGGCGGTAGTCGGCGCCGGCGCGGTGGTCGCTCAGCGGCTCGAACTCGCCGCGCAGGCGGGACGCGGCCTCGGCCACGGTGTCGGCGTCGAGTGCGCGCCCGAGCAGGAACTCCTCGACCGCCACCGCGCGGCGCGGGATCGCGGCCACGCCGCCAAAGGCCAGGCGCGCATGCGTGATGCGGCCTGCCGCATCGAAGCCGAGCGCGAAGCTGGCGGCGACGATGCTGATGTCGTCGCTCGGGCGCTTGGCCAGCTTGTGGCTCGCCGTGCGCAGATGCGGGCGGCGCCGCAAGCGCACGGCGAGGATCAGCTCGTCCTCGGCGCGCGCGGTCCTGCGGTAGTCGAGGAAGAAGTCCTGCGCAGGGATCTCGCGCGCGCCGCCCGGGCCGGCCAGTTCGATCGACGCGTCCAGCGCCAGCAGCACCGGCAGCAGGTCGCCGATGGGCGAGGCGCTGCCCAGGTTTCCGCCCAGCGTGGCGCGGTTGCGCACCTGGCGCGCGGCGAACCAGTGCAGCATCTGGTCCAGGGCCGGGAACACGCCGTGCAGCTCGCGTTCCAGGCGCGAAAGCGGGATGCCGGCGCCGATGCGGACCTCGCAGTCCGAGACGGTGAGCATCTGCAGCTCCGCGATGCGGTCGAGTGCGATGAAGCGCTCGGCGCGGGCGCGCTGCCGGCTCAGATCGACGCCGAGGTCGGTGGCGCCGGCGATCCAGGCCGCCTGCGGGTGCGCGGCCTTCAGCGCCAGCGCCTCGGCCACGCTGACCGGGCTGAAGAATCCGTCCAGCGCGGTCGACGGCAGCGGCGCGGCGGCAGCGACCGAGGCCTCCGGCACCGGCTGCGCGCGCAGCTGCGCCATGGCGGCGCGGATCGGGCGGTAGCCGGTGCAGCGGCACAGGTTGCCCTCGATGCAGGCATCGTCCAGTTCGCCGTTCTGCTGCCCGGCGAACAGGCTCATCACGAAACCCGGCGTGCAGTAGCCGCACTGCGAGCCGGCGCAGTCGACCATCGCCTGCTGCACCGGATGCAGGCGCTCGCCCCCGGCCAGGGCCTCGACCGTGAGCAGCTCGCGGCCGGGCAGGAAGCCCAGCGGCAGCAGGCAGCTGTTGACCGCGCGCCAGCGCGGCCGGCCGTCGGGGTCGGTTTCCAGCAGGGCCACGGTGCAGGCACCGCAGTCGCCGTCGCCGCAGCCTTCCTTGGTGCCGCTCAGGCCGCGCGCATTGAGCCAGCGCAGCAGGGACTGGCGCGGGTCGCAGCCGGCCAGCGGCAGCTCGCGATGGTTGAGTTTGAAGCAGGGCGTTTCGGTCATCCGCGAAGGGTAGCGCGAGCCGGCGCGCCGCGGCGATGCGTCAACCGCGGGCGCGCAGGCGCTCCACCACCGCATGCTCCAGGCCGCCGGCCGGGTCGGCACGGAAGGCGGCCAGCGCGCGGCGGTCCCAGTCGGCCGCGATGCGTCCGTCCATCAGCAGCACGGCGCGGTCGAGGAAGCGTTCGGCCACTTCCAGCCCGTGGGTGGCGAGCAGCACGGTAGCGCCGTGGCGGCTGCGCACGTGCAGGATCTTCTTCAGCGCGTAGGCCGCGAGCGGATCGAGCCCGTTCAGCACCTCGTCGAGCAACAGCAGGGGCGGGTCGCCGAGCAGGGCGAGCAGGACCGACAGCTTCTGGCGCGTGCCCAGCGAGGTGTCGCCGACCGGGCGATCCAGCCAGGGCGCGAAGCCCAGGTCCTGCGCCAGGGCCAGGCCGGCGTCGAGGTCGGTTCCGCGAAGGCCGCGGGTGTGCGCGACGAGTTCGAGGCACTGCCGCCCGCTCAGGTTGGGCGGCAGACGCTCGGGCTCGACCGCGTAACCGAAGCGGCGGCGCGCCGCGAGCGGATCGGCCACAAGATCGAGGCCGTCGATGCGGACGCGACCGGCGCGCGCCGGGAGCAGGCCTGCACAGATCCGCATCAGGCTGCTCTTGCCCGAGCCGTTGGGGCCGACCAGGCCGACCAGCTCGCCCGGCGCCAGGCTGAGGTCCACGCCGCGCAGCACCGCGTCCGTGCCGTAGGCCAGTTCGACCGCCTGCAGTTCGAGGCGAGGGCTCATGCGCGCAGGATCCGGCGGAGGAGAGGGAGGACGAGGCCGAGCCAGAGCGCGGGCGCCAGCGGCGGCAGCGCCTGCAAGCACGCGAGCAGCAGGACCGCGAACGCTGCGCTCAGCGTCGCGGCGCGACGCGGCCGGGCGCGCTCGGCCAGCACGCACAGCAGCTGCAGCAGTCCGAGGCCGAACAGGCCCAGCGCCAGCGCGGCGCCCAGCCAGGCCTGGCCGAAGGCGATGCCGACGCCCAGCAGCAGGGATGCGGCCAGGACCAGCACGGCCAGCGGCAGCGGCGCGGCCTCGCGCAGGACATCGCGACCCTGCAGCGGCTGCGGTGCCAGCCAGGCCTGCGCGGCAGGTATCACGCCCAGGCTGCGCCGCCAGGCGGTGAGCAGCGCGGCGACCAGCAGGCCGCTGGCGAGCAGGATCAGCATGGCAAGGATCGAGCTGCCCATGGGCAGCAGCAGCAGCGCGAAGGCGCCGGGCGCGAGGCTGGGCCCGAAGCGCGCCGCGCCGGCTTCGATCCACTGCCAGCGCCAGAGTCGACCGCGGCCTTCGCCGCGCGGCCGGCGTCGGGTGGCGTCCGGTCCGGCGCGCGCCGCGCGTGGACGCTGGTGCGTCGCTGCCGCCAGCGCCGCCAGCGACACCAGCACGAGGTAGCCCAGCCAGGCCTGCAGCGGCAGCGCCAGCGCCAGCAGGCTGAGCAGACCAAGTCCGGCCAGCAGCTGCAGCGCGGCCTCGAGTCCCAGCGTGCGCCAGCGCGCGCGGCGCTCGAAGCGGGCCTCGATCGGCTGCGCGGCCAGCCAGTCGCGGCGCCGTGCGGCGAGCAGCGCGCCCAGGGCGCGGCGCTGGCGCAGCGCGAACAGCACCAGCAGCGCGATCGCCACGCTCCAGGGCCAGCGCGCGAGCAGCTGCTGCGCGGGCGCCTGCAGCCGGCTCAGGCCGCTTCCCGCCACCCAGGCCAGCAGCGCGACCAGCGCCAGGACCGACGCGGCATGGAACAGCGGCTCGCCCGGCTGCCGCCGCCAGATCGCGACGCGGTTGCGCCAGGCCAGCGCGCGCCAGTGGCGGTGAGGGTCGAAGTCGGTCGGCGCGCGCATGCTGGAAACGGCAGACCGCGTCCCGACCGCTCCGGTTCCCGGCGCGAAGGCTCGCGCGCGGGCGCAGGCTTGCGGCACACTCGCCGTCTTCGAACCGATCGCCGAACGCGCCCCATGACCGACGCCATTGCCGACTTCGCCCGCGGCCTGCCCAAGGCCGA
>JANJTY010000009.1 GCA_024710865.1 Lysobacteraceae bacterium
ACGACCTGGGTCTCGACCAGGCACAGGCGGCGGGGCAGCGCCCGCGCCTCGCGCAGCGCGCCGACCGGGTTCTGCGGGGGGTAGAGCAGGCGGAAGCAGAGGCAGAGGTCGAAGCTCCCCATGGCCTGAAGGGGCAGGGCATGCACGTCGCCCTGGCTCACCGTCATCGTGCCCAGGCCAAGCGCATGCCGGATCAGGCTGGCATCGGCGACGTGCTCGTCGCGCGCGTCCACCGCCTGCACCTCGGCGAAGCCGCGCCGCGCCAGGTGGGCCGAGAACCAGCCCTGGTGGCAGGCCAGGACGAGCGCACGCAGGCCCCCGAAGCGACCGCCCCACTCGGCGTCGAGCGCCGCGTCCAGCATCTGCCGTCGGGTGGTGTGGATCAGGTCGAGGGCGCCGCCGTCGTAGGTTTCGGTGACGCGCCCCGAGGGCAGGGTGAAGCGGTAGAACCAGGTCTTGTCGAGGACGCGGGACTCACGATCGCTCATGGCGGGCGCCGGAATCGGGGCCGGACAGTGTAACGGCCGGGGCCGGCCGGGTCAGTCCAGGCGCTTGTGGATGCGGCCCGCGGCCAGGCTGAGGAACACCAGGGCGAACAGGCCCAGCGCGGCGAGCTCCGCGATCAGCTCCTCCAGCGTCGCGCCGCGCAGCATCAGGCCGCGGATCAGGCGCACGAAGTGGGTCATGGGCAGCACCTCGGCCAGCCACTGCGCCGCCACCGGCATGCCGGCGAAGGGGAACATGAAGCCCGAGAGCAGGATCTGCGGCAGGAAGGTGAAGAAGGCCAGCTGCATGGCCTGGAACTGGCTGCGCGCCAAGGTCGACAGGAACACGCCCAGCGCCAGGCTGGCGACGATGAAGACGAAGGCGGCGAGGTAGACATCCAGCAGGCTGCCGCGCAGCGGCACGTCGAACACCCAGCGCCCGAGCAGCAGCACCAGGCTGACCTGCAGCAGGCCGATGCCGATGAAGGGCAGGACCTTGCCCAGGGTCAGCTCCCAGGGCGAGACCGGGGTTGCGATCAGCATCTCCAGGTTGCCGCGCTCGCGCTCGCGCACCAGGGCGACGGCGGTGAACAGCACCATGGTCATGGTCAGGATCACCCCGATCAGGCCCGGTACGGTGTTGACCGGCGCGCGCCGCTCGGGGTTGTAGAGATTCAGCACCTCGACCGCCGGCACCGCCGCCGTGCGCGCGCCGCCGGCGTGCCCCGGCTAGGCCGCGAGCTGACGCGCGGCGGCCTGTACCACCTGGTCGGAGCCGTCGACCATCACCTGCAGGGCCGGCCGGTCGCGGCGCTCCATGCGCGTCTCGAAGTCCGCCGGAATCACCAGCGCCAGGCTGATCTCGCCGCTGCGCAGCAGGGCATCGAGCTGCTGCGGCGCGTGTACCTGGCGGCGCAAGTCGATCACGCCGCTGGCGGCCAGGCCCGCGGCCAGCTCGCGCGAGCGCGCGGTGTCGGCCTGGTCGAGCAGGGCGGCGTCGAGGCCGCGCACGTCGAGGTTGATGGCGAAGCCGAACAGCAGCAGCTGCACGGTCGGGATACCGATGATCATGGCGAAGCTGAGGCGGTCGCGGCGCAGCTGGCGCAGCTCCTTCAGCACGATCGCGAGCAGGCGGGTGAAGTTCATGCCGAATGCTCCGGCGTGCGCTGCGTGGCGGCGACGAAGACGTCTTCCAGGTTCGGCTCGCCGGGCAGCAGCGTGGCCACGAAGCCGTCTTCGCGTAGCGCCGCGCCGAGCGCGTCCGGGTCGCTCCCGCGCGCCAGCAGCAGGCGCAGGTGGTTGCCGATCTGGGCCGTGCCCAGTACGCCGTCGCGCCGGCGCAGCCAGGCCTCGATCGCGGGCAGGCCCTCGCCCTCGACGCGCAGCACGCGGCCGGGCAAGTCGCGGCACAGCTCGGCCGGGCTGCCGTCGGCGACGAGACGGCCGCGGTCGAGGATGGCGAGGCGGTGGCAGCGTTCGGCCTCGTCCATGTAGTGGGTCGAGACCAGCAGGGTGGCGCCGGCGGCGGCAAGCTCGAACAGGTTGGCCCAGAACTCGCGGCGCGACTGCGGATCGACGGCGCTGGTCGGCTCGTCGAGCAGCAGCAGCTCGGGCTCGTGCAGCACGCAGCCGGCCAGGGCCAGGCGCTGCTTCTGCCCGCCCGAGAGCGTGCCGGCGAGCTGGCCCTGGCGGTCGCCGAAGCGGTAGCGCTCGATCAGCGCATCGATGCGGGCGCGGGCGCGGCGGCGGTGCAGGCCGTGCACCGCGGCGAGGAACTGCAGGTTCTCGCGCACCGAGAGGTCTTCGTAGAGCGAGAACTTCTGCGTCATGTAGCCGACCCGGCGCTTGAGCGCTTCGGCCTGTTCGGGGATGCGCAGGCCCAGCACCTCGATCTCGCCAGCGCTGGGCCGCAGCAGGCCGCAGAGCATGCGCAGGCTGGTCGATTTGCCCGAACCGTTCGGCCCGAGGAAGCCATAGACCCGGCCGCGCGGCACCTCCAGATCGAGGCCGTCGACGGCGAGCACCGCGCCGAAGCGGCGCGACAGCCCGCGCGCGCGGATGGCGACTTCAGTCGCCATCGCCGACGCGCTCGGCCCGCAGGGTGAGCCCGGCCGGCAAGCCGCGCGCTGCGTCGCCTTCGAGCACCAGTTCGGCGCGGTAGACCAGGCGCGCGGCGTCGTCGCCGGCGAG
>JANJTY010000010.1 GCA_024710865.1 Lysobacteraceae bacterium
GCGGCGCTGATGTCGAGCGCGCTGCCGACGCGCCAGCGGTGGTCCATCGAGGCCACCGTGGCGACGCGGTCGAGGAAGGGCCGGTCAACCCGGGTCAGCATGCTGCCCCAGCCGATGCGCTCGCCGTCGCGCCCGATGCGCAGGGCAAGGAAGTCGCGCCCGACCTCGTCGCCCTCGCTGGCGGCGAACAGGCCGAGGTTGTAGCGCCCCAGGCTGCCGTTGAGCTTCACCGCCGCCTCGACATCGCCCGCGCCGCTGCCGTCGTCGGCCGGCGCGCCGACGCGGCGGGTGTAGATCAGCCGGTTCGAGCCGTTGAGCGAACCGAAGGGCACGTCGAAGAAGCTCTGGTTCTCGGTGAAGAAGGGCCGCTTGTCGCCGAAGAAGGTCTCGACCGCGCCGAAGTTCACCACCAGCTGGTCGCTCTCGACCTGGCCGAAGTCGGGATTGAGCGTGCCCGAGAGCTGGAACTGCCCGCTCGGCTTCCAGAACAGGTCCAGGCCGGCGTCGGGCTCCACCTTGCCGCTGAGCTTGTCGTACAGGGCCACCGCGTAGGGCGTCAGGGCGAGCAGGCTCTGGCGCTGCTGCGCCAACTCGACCTTGGCGAAGGCGGAGAGGAAGCGCGTCTCGCTGTAAACGATGGCCGGCCAGGCCATGCGTTCGTTGCTGCTGCCGATCACGCGGTCGAGCGCGAGGCCGATGCGGCGCGTGCCGCCCTCGACCTTCTGCATCGGCGCAATGTGCCAGGGAATGAGGATCTCGACCGACCAGGTATCGCCCGCCTCGCCCACCGCGAACTGCCAGTCGCCGTCCCAGTCGCGGCTGAAGCGGTTCTCGTTGCTGATGGTCTCGTCCATCAGGCCGCCGGCCAGGGTCACGGTGAAGTTGTAGCCCTGGCGCCCGTCGCCATCGAAATCGACATAGACATTGACCCGGTCCACCGGCCCGCCGCCGTCGCGCTGGGTCTTCTGCCGAGTGCGCGGCACGGACTCGGGCTGGGTGTTGCGGAAGGCGATCGCCAGCCCTTCCGGCGTGGAAAGAATCCAGGCTTCGGTCGGATGCGAGGTCGGCTCGCGCGTGAGCGGCTGCACCAGGCGAAAGTCGTCCACGTGGCGGGCGCCCTGCCACTCGGCCGGGTCGATGTGGCCGTCGAGTTCGATCGCGTCGACAGGGAGACTGCACGCGGCAGCGGCGCAGACCGGCAACAGGAAAACGAGGCGCATGGCCGGTGTGTGCGTGCCGCTGGAAGAGGTGCCGGAAGCGTAGGCACTTGCGCCGCTGCCTCCGCCTGCCGCAAGTCACGTATCGGCGTCGATGGGCGCGAATCATGCGGACCCAGTCACAACTCGCAGCGCGTCACCGATCGCCTCCGCCCCGACGACGGTGGCCGAGTGTCCCGGGTTCCGGATACGGCTCCATCGAACCACGGATCCGGACAGCGATGTCCGCGGGCGGACGGGCGACCGGGCGTTCTCGTTACGGAGCGCTCGCAAGCTCCTGACCAATGTGACGTTATGCCTTGGCATGTAACCTGCTTGACTCTGCCCGCGAGCACGCGGCGGAGCCGACACTCCGAAGTCCGTTGCCACACCCCCATCCCGTCCAGGAACGAACATGTCCATCGTCAACGACCTCCGCGACGCATTCCGGAGCCTGCGCCGCGCGCCTGGCTTCGCCGTCCTGGCGATTGCGGTCCTGGCGCTCGGCCTGGGAGCCGGCGCGGCGATGTTCATCTCGACCCGGGCTCTGCTGCTCGATGCCGTGCCCTATCCCGACGCCGAGCGCTTGCTGGTGGTCTCGGACCGGGGCCCCGATGGCAGCGGCGCACACCTGGCGTTCGGCACGTTCCGCGAGGTATCCGAACGCGCCCGCACGTTCCAGTCGGCCGCCGTCCTGCGCGACTGGACGCCGACCTTGACGAGCGCAGCCGAACCGACGCGTCTCGATGCGCTGCGGGTCAGCGCCGCGTACTTCGACACGCTCGGCATCCGTCCCGCGATCGGGCCGGGACTCGCCCCGGAGCATGACCGCCCGGGCGGCGCCGCGCTGGCGGTACTGAGCGACTCGATCTGGCGCGATCGTTTCGGCGCCAGCGCTGGCGTGGTTGGCAGCGAAGCGGAGTTCGACGGCAAGGCGTATCGCATCGTCGGCGTGATGCCGCCTGGGTTCCGCGATGTCCTGCAGCCGGGCACGCAGGTCTGGGCCCTGCTGCAGTACGACGCATCGCTGCCCGCAGCAGGCCGCGAATGGGGAAAGCACCTTCGCATGGTCGCGCGGCTGCGCGCCGACACGACGCTCGACGCGGCGCGGATCGAGCTTGAGCGGATCGGGGCATCCACCGTGTCCGCCTTCGCTCGTCCGCAGCACGCGGACCTCGCACGAGGCCTGATCGTAGACAGCCTGCAGGGTCAGGTGACGCGTTCGGTCCGCCCCGGCCTGCTGGCTTCCGGCCTGGCCGTCGGCCTTCTGCTTCTGATCGCCTGCGTGAATGTTGCCAACCTGACCCTGGCCCGCTCCGCGCAGCGCGTGGGCGAGTTCGAGGCGCGCTCGGCGCTCGGCGCGAGCGCGCTGCGCCTGATGCGCCAGCAGCTGATCGAAGTCCTGCTGCTCGTCGCGGCGGCCGCACCGCTCGGGCTATGGCTGGCGCAGCTGGGGCTTGTGGTGCTGGCCGATGTTTCCGGCCTTCCCGCCGGCGCTGAACGCCCGCGGGCCATCGACGCCCGCGCGATCGCGTTCAGCTCGGCGACTGCCCTGCTGGTCGCCGCGGCGATTGCGTTCGTCCCGATGCTGCGCACCGCACGAATCGGGCGACGCGATAGTCCGCATCGGCACGGATCGCGGGTCATGGGCAACGCGCGCAAGGCGCGCGGTGCGCTCGTCGTTGTCGAGGTGGCCCTGTCCCTTGTCCTGCTGGTCTGCGCTGGACTGCTCATGGGCAGCCTGCAGCGGCTGTTCTCGATCTCGAGCGGTTTCAGCCCGGAGAACCTGCTGAGCCTGCAGCTGCATGCGACGGGCCCCGACCACATCGACGATGCGGCCGTCGAACGGCATTTCCAGCGCATCCTGGAGACAGCCCGGGGGGTTCCGGGCGTTGCGTCGGCCGCGCTCACCAGCCAGCTGCCGCTGAGCGACGATCTGGACGAGTTCGGCGTGCGCTTCGAGTCCGTGCCCGGAGACGTCGGCGAGGCCTACAACGCGCTGCGTTACGCGGTCAGCCCCGGCTACACCGAGACGCTGGGCGTCCCGCTGCGGCAGGGACGCGGCGTCGGCCCGGTCGATACGGAAAGCGCGAACAGGGTGGTCGTGCTGAGCCAGTCGCTGGCGCGCAAGCAGTTCGGCGATCGCAGCCCGATCGGCCAGCGTCTTCGCATCGGCGACCCGCAAGGTCCCTGGTTCACGGTGGTCGGCGTGGTGGGGGACATCAAGCAGACCTCGCTGGCCTCCGATCAGACCGATGCGGTCTACGTCGCCAGCACGCAATGGCACTTCGCGGATCGGGTGCGGTCGCTGGTGGTCCGCCACCGCGGCGCGTCGGGCGCAAACCTGATACCGGCGCTCCGCGAAGCGATCTGGAGCGTCGATCCGCGCCAGCCGGTCAGCCGCATCGTCGCGCTCGACGATCTGATCGAGGGCAGCGCGACCGAGCGCCGCACCGCGTTGCTGATCTTCTCTACCTTCGGGCTGGCTGCCCTGATCCTGGCCTCGATGGGCATCTATGGCGTTCTGGCGGTGCACGTCGCCGAGCGGACGCGGGAGATCGGACTGCGCATGGCCCTCGGCGCGCGCCCCACGGTCGTCGCACGATCGCTGCTGGGTGGATCGTTGATCCTGATCGGAGTGGGGCTGGTCTGCGGCATCCTGCTTGCGCTGGGCAGCACGCACGTCCTGCAGAGCCTCCTGTTCGGCATCACAGCCACCGATCCCGCGACCTTTCTGCTGGCGGCACTGACGCTTGGAAGCATCGGACTGCTCGCCTGCGCCGTGCCGCTGCGTCAGGCGCTGACGGTGGATCCCGCCCAGGCTTTGAGGCGCGACTAGCGACCTATCGGCAGCGTGCCTGGCGCCACGCGGACGACCTCCGCCGACGCGTTCGCCCGGCTACCCGCCCTGCCGCATGCGCGCGATCTCCATCAGCATCTGCTGCGCCGGCTGGTAGCCCTGCTGAGCCGACTGCTGCAGCCAGGTGATGGCCAGCGGCGGGTCGACCGGGACGCCGCGGCCGGCGGCGTAAAGCATGCCGATGCTGTACTGCGCCACGGCATTGCCCATCGCGGCCGAGCGCATGTAGTGCTGCCGCGCGAGCTTGAGGTCCTGCGCCACGCCGAGGCCGTGCTCGTACTTGTCGGCCAGGTTGCAGAGCGCGGCCGAGCCGTTCTCGAACATGTCGCGCGACTCCACCGGGCGCGCCTTCACCTGCTCGGCGATGCGCTG
>JANJTY010000014.1 GCA_024710865.1 Lysobacteraceae bacterium
GACGACATCCTCGATGCAACGAAGGCCTTCGTCGCCGCGCATCCCTTCGTGGACGGCGAACGCATCGGCAACATCGGCGCCAGCTACGGCGGCTTCATGACCATGCACCTGGCCACGAAGACCGACCTGTTCGCCGCCTCGATCTCGCACGCCGGCATCAGCGCGATCGCCTCCTACTGGGGCCAGGGCTGGTGGGGCTACGCCTACAGCGGCATCGCCAGCCGCGGCAGCTTCCCCTGGAACAACCGCGAGCTCTACGTCGAGCGCAGCCCGCTGTTCCAGGCCGACCGCATCACCACGCCGCTGCTGCTGCTGACCGGCGATGCCGACACCAACGTGCCGCCGGGCGAAAGCCACAGCATATACACCGCGCTCAAGCTGCTCGGACGCGAGGTGGAGCTGGTCGAGGTTCCGGGCGAGGACCACTGGATCCTCGACCGCGAGAAGCGCTACGTCTGGTGGGACACCATGCTGGCCTGGTACGACCGCTGGCTGAAGGACCAGCCGCAGTGGTGGCATCACCTGTATCCGGAGACGGCGCCCAAGCCCGAGGCCTGATCCGAGCCGCTGCTGCGGGCTGTTCCGAGACCCGGTTCCGGATATCGCCGTTCGTGGTGAGGCCGCGACCGAGGCGGCCGCGCAGCGGACGAACGAGGGCGCGGATCGAGCCACCCAAGCCTTACTTCGCCGGCTGCTGCCGTTTCGGAGTCCCGATTCCAGACATCACCGTTCGTGGTGAGGCCGCGACCGAGGCGGCCGCGCAGCGGGCGATCGAGGGCGCGGATCGAACCACCCTTGCAGTTGCAATGCGTCGGCCGTGAACCCGGAGTCGGACCGCGCCTCTCATTCCCGAGATCAAGGCGCCATGGCCTCGAACCCGTCCTTGAAGATCGCGCCCTCGTTCGGCACGGCGGTACCGGCGAGCTGGATGTCGCCCATCGGATAGAGCACGCCGGCGGTGGAGAACTCGACCCGCAGCTGGGCGTTCATGCTGCCGGTCGGACGGTCCAGCGGCGGGCGGAACGCGATATCGAGCACGCACTCCGCACCCGGCACCAGGGAGCTGCCAAGGCAGGTGTTGGCAGTGAAGAAGAAATACGGGGCGCTGGTCCCGCGCAGGCTGGTGCTGGTGATGCTCACCGGCGCAGCGCCGATGCTGGACACGGTGAAGCGGGTCGGCGCGCTGGCCTCGCCCACCGGCTGGGCACCAAGCCAGGCCTGCGCGGGCGAGATCGCGATGCGCCCGTAGTCCACCGCCTCGACGCCATTGCAGCGCAGCTCTGCGCGGCTGCTGGCGGGCTCGCCCGCGCCCGGGCTCCAGGCCACGCTCAGGCTGCCTGCGATGCCGAGCGCGCTGGTCGGATTGCAGGTCGCCTCCAGCGTGCAGGTATCCCCCGGCTGCAGCACCTGTCCTAGGCAGCCGTTCGCGCCCAGCGCGAAGCGCAGCGGCGAAGCACTAACCCCGGTCACGGTCACCGGAACCGACATGAGATTGGTGAACGTGAAGGCCTGGGCCGCACTGGTCGAGTCCACCGCGACGTCACCGAAGTGATGCCGTGCGGGACTCAGCGCGGTGGTCTGTCCGTCCGCATCCTGCACCCGCTGCAGCACGACCAGGGTCAGCGCATCGCTGCCACCGTCGTAGGTGAGCCGCGCGTGGTGGGCCTGGGGCAGCTCGAACAGCGGGGTCAGCTCGAAGCGCCGGATGTCCCACAGACCATGCCCCGAGGAGGGCCGTCCGAACCCCATCTGCGGCACGCTCTCGCCCGCCCAGAGGGCGATCCCGTCCACGTGCGGCGAATCGAAGAACAGGTCGTTGCGTTCGCCCGGCAGCAGGCCGGGCCAGACGTCGAAGCGCACGGTGCCATCGGTCTGGCTGCTCTGCCCGTCAGCCACGTGCATCCAGACCTCGAACCGGCCTCCGCGGTAGTCGATCGGCAACCCCAGGCGCCAGCCCTCGTAGGGCCGGTCCGGCTCGAAGTTGCTCTCCATGCCGTCGAAGTGCTCGATGCGGCGGTCATTCGAGGGATCCCCGTCATCGTAGTAGACGATCAGCGAGGCGCCGTTGGCGCTGTGCCCGGCGCCATCGGCCAGTCCCGCCAGGGTGTAGGTTCCCGCGCCCTGCA
Source organism: Lysobacteraceae bacterium (assembly GCA_024710865.1). Classification (GTDB taxonomy): domain Bacteria; phylum Pseudomonadota; class Gammaproteobacteria; order Xanthomonadales; family Xanthomonadaceae; genus JANJTY01. The sequence goes on from JANJTY010000014.1 coordinate 2,127, forward strand.
CCAGGGCGGTGACATCGGCGCGGAAGGCGGCCGCGCTCATCAGGTTGCCGCTGCCCCAGTTGTTGTTGTGGCCCTGGTGGCCGATGCGCTCGCCCGTGATCGGCACGCCGTTGAACTCGATCCCGGCCTCGTCGTAGTCGAAGTCGCCGCCGGTGTAGCCCTGCGAGGCGTAGTCGAGGTCGGATCCATGCCAGTACAGCAGGGCCAGCTCGACCTCGCCGCTCACGCCCTCCAGCACGAGCTCGCCCACGCCGCCGCCGGACGATCCCGGCGCGCCGATGCCGCCGACGCCGGCCACGGCCACGTCGATGCGCTCGAACTGCCAGCGCGAAACCATGGGTGCATCGCCCGCCTCACAGGCCTGCGCAAGGACGAACAGCGGAATCAGCATCAGGCGCATGGGAGGAGCCTCGCGGATGGGTCTTGCCCCCATCCACGAAAATTGCGATCGCCAGGGGCCAACCCGGTGCCGCCGGCGATCAGGCCGACTCGCGCTCGCCCAGGGGCACCAGCCCGGCATCCAGCGCCACGCGTTGGTCGAACACGAAGCAGCGTCCTTCGTAGCCGAAGCCGCCGACCCGCTCGAAGTACCCGAGGATCCCGCCTTCGAGCTGCAGCGCGTGCGGGAAGCCGTTGTCGCGCATCCAGTTCACCGCCTTCTCGCAGCGGATGCCGCCGGTGCAGAAACCCACCACGGTGGCGTCGGCCAGGGCCTCGCGCTGCGGCTCCAGCGCGGCCGGCAGGTCGGTGAAGTTGTCGATCGGCAGGGTCAGTGCGCCGGCGAAGCTGCCATGGCCGAACTCCTCGCGGTTGCGCGTGTCGAGCAGGACCAGGCGACGCCCGGCATCGTCGCGCCCCTGTTCGATCCACCGCGCCAGATCCGCCGGCGCCACGCCCGGTGCGCGCTGGCGCAGGGGCGAGGCCTCGTCGCGCCGGAAGGCGATGATCTCGCGCTTGCGCTTGACCTTCAGACGCGCGAACGGCAGCTCGCGGCTCCAGCTGCGCTTGACCTCGATCGGTTCGAACCCGGACTCCGCGCGCAGCGCCGACAGCCAGCCCTCGACCGCGGCTTCGTTACCCGCCAGGAACGCATTCACGCCCTCGGGTGCGACCAGGACCGTGCCGCGCAGCGCACCGGTCTCGGCCCGCCCGCGCAGTCGCTCCGCCAGCGCGGCGACATCCGCCACGGGCGCGAAGTGGTAGGCCGCGATGTTGAGGATCATGTGCACAGTCTAAGCGCCCGCCGGACGGCGCACCCATCCACCCTGGGCCAAGCCGCTGTTTTGCGTCGAGCTGATGGAGACGCAAACCCATGACCCTGGATTGGAGCCAGGCGCCACGCGCACGGCTGCCGAAGCCTGCCCCTCCCCCTGCCCGGCAGGGAGGGTTGGGCTGGGATGGCGGTGTCGGAATGCGCGAGCCGGGATGAAACGCCCCCCCTCCCAACCTCCCCCTCCCAGGCTGCCCACGGCAAGGGGAGGGGTGAAGCGCGACCGCAGGAACGCTCGCGAAACGACTGGATGGTGAGGCCCTTCCCTAGCCCTGCGCATGGCTACGGCGCAACCGGGGAACACACGCGGCATCGCGAAAGCGCCTGGGGCATCATGGTCCCACCCGTGTCCATCCGAAGGAGTCCGCCATGCGCGCCGTTCTCGCCATCCTCGCCTTCGTCCTTCTGCTGTCCGCCTGCGCCACCACGCCCGAGGGCCGCAGCCAGGTGCAGCTGGTGCCCGACACCCAGCTCAACGCCATGGGCCTGGCCGCCTTCCAGCAGATGAAGGAAGACGACAAGCTCAGCGTGGTGCCGGCGAAGGCCGCCTACGCGCAGTGCATCGTCGATGCGCTCGTGCCCGAGCTCGATCCACAGTGGCGCACCCTGCCCTGGGAAGCGCAGGCCTTCGCGGTCGCCACGCCCAACGCCTTCGCCCTGCCCGGCGGCAAGGTCGGCATCAACACCGGCCTGCTGCGCGTGGCCACCACGCAGGACCAGCTCGCCGCGGTGATCGGGCACGAGATCGGCCATGTGGTCTACCGCCACGCCGGCGAGCGCATCTCGCAGCAGCAGCTGGCGGGCGCGGGCATGGGCCTGATCGAGGCCTACGCCGGCCGCCGCGCCTCGCCCCAGCAGGTGCAACTGGTGATGGCCGCGCTCGGCGCCGGCGCCCAGGTCGGCGTGCTGCTGCCCTACTCGCGCCAGCACGAGACCGAAGCCGACCGTGCCGGCCAGCGCCTGATGGCGCGCGCTGGCTTCGATCCCGCCGCGGCGGTGACGCTGTGGCGCAACATGCTGGCCGCGACCGACAGCGAAGGCCGACCGCCGCAGTTCCTCTCCACCCACCCCGATCCCGAGGCCCGCATCCGCGCGCTGGAGGCCAACGTGGCCGAGCTCACGCCGATCTACCAGCAGGCGCGCAACGCCGGCAAGCGTCCAGCGTGCCGCTGAGCCGCGGCATCGATCCGCTGGTCGAATCCACGCGACACGCTATCGCCCGCGCCGGCGAATGACCGAAGCCGGGCGTGGCCGTTCGCCCCGCCCGTCCTCCCCGATCCCGG
>JANJTY010000166.1 GCA_024710865.1 Lysobacteraceae bacterium
CGAGCATGCGCGCCGCCTGTTCTGGGTCGCCGCCGGCACGCTCGACGCGCTGGCCAAGGGCGCGTTCGAGGCCTCCAAGCCGCTCAAGCAGGCGCTGGCCAAGGTCGAGCGCGAGATCAAGCGCCTCGCCGAGGGCGGCGACGCCGCCTTCCGCAGCGACCCGCCGCTGGAACTCACCCGCCAGCTGCTCTATTTCGTCGCCCATGCGCCGACCGAACACGGCCGCATCGGCGAGATCCGCCAGGTCTTCGGCCTGGGCGAATACATGCCCAGCGAGTCCGAGCTGGCGCACGCGCGCGGCAGCCTCAGCGGCCGCAACCGCGCCCTGCTGGCCACGGTCGCCGCGGCGATCAAGGAAGACCTGCTGCGCGTGAAGGACGCGCTCGACCTGCACCTGCGCACGCCGGAATCCGCGGCGGGCGGCCTGGGCGACCAGGTCGAGGCGCTCGACCGCGTCGGCGACACCCTGGGCATGCTCGGCCTGGGCATGCCGCGCCGCGTCGTGCAGGAGCAGCGCAACGCCATCCACGCCATCGTCTCGGGCCAGCGCCCGGCCGACGAGGCCGCGCTGCTCGACATCGCCGGCGCGCTGCTCTACGTCGAGGCCTCGCTGGACGACCAGGTCAGCCGCCTCGGCGAGGCCGACGCCGCCGACGGTGCGGGAACCCCCGCGACGCCCCCGCTGTCCGACAGCGAGGCGCGCAAGGTGCTGGAGGTGCTGGTCAAGGAGGCGGTCGCCAACTTCGCCCAGGCCCGCCAGTGCTTCGTCGCCTTCGTCGAGACCCACTGGGACCATGCCCAGCTGGCCGACGTGCCGCGCCTGCTCGACGAGGTCTCGGGCGCGCTGCGCATCATGGAGATCCAGGACGCTCCGCAGCTGCTGCTCGCCGTGCAGCGCTTCACCGAGCTTGAACTGCTGCGCCGGCGCCGCGTACCGAACGGGCAGCAGATGGACACCCTCGCGGATGCGCTCGCGAGCCTCGAGTACTACCTCGAAGCCGTTCGCGACCACCGCAGCGGTCGCGGCAAGATTCTTGAAGTGGCCGAGCGCAGCCTCGAATCGCTCGGCTACTGGCCGGTGCCGGAGCTGCCGACCGAAGCCGAGGCGCCGCTGCCGCCGCCGGCCCGCGTCGAGGCCGCACCCGCGGCACCGTCCGCGCGCGCGCCTGAGCCTGAGCCCTTACCCGAAGCGGCACCGGAGTCCCCGGCTGCCGTTCCCGCTGACGCGCCAAGCGACGTCTTTGCCAGCGAACTGCCGACCCTCAGCGCCGAGACGCCGGAGCGTCCGGAGAGCCCGGCGCTGAGCGAAATCTCCCCGGTGCAGATGGCGCCCGGCGAGAGCCTGAGCGATCTGGTGGTCGGGCAGTCGATGTCGGAAGCGGTACAGCCGCCCCCGCCGGCGCACGACGTGGCGGGTTTCCGTCCGGCCGAGACCGTGCGCACGGCGCCACCCGCACCGACCCCCGCACCGGGCACCGGCGGGTTCGAGGGCGCCTCGGACGAAATCGACGAGGAGATCCGCGAAGTCTTCGTCGAGGAAGTGCAGGAAGAAATCGCCAACCTGGACGAGTTCCTGCCCGAGTGGATGGCCGATCCCTCCAACGTCGAGAAGCTCAAGCCGATCCGGCGCGTGTTCCACACCCTCAAGGGCAGCGGTCGCCTGGTCGGCGCCATGACCCTGGGCGAGTTCAGTTGGAAGGTCGAGAACATGCTCAACCGCGTGCTCGACCAGACCATCCAGCCCGGTCCAGCGGTGCAGGCCCTGCTCGGGCATGCGCATGCCCAGTTGCCGGGCCTGTTGGCGGCGCTGCGCGGGGACGGGGGGGTCTCGCTCACCGAAATCGAAGCCATCAAGTCTGTGGCCGAACGCCTCGCGGGTGGCGAGGAAGCGTGGTATACACCGGTCGCCGCTGCGCCGGTCGACGTCGAAGCTGCCCCGGCCGTGATCGAGTCGGTGCCTGTCCAGCCGGCTCCCGAGCCCGTTCCCGAACTGGCGGCGGGGGAGGTGGCCGAGGCCGAAGCGGCGCTGCTCATCGATCCGGTTCTGTTCGAGATCCTCAAGGCGGAAGTGGCTGGCCACCTTGAATCGGTCGATGCGTTCCTGCGCGCCTGCGATCCGCGCCCGGTTCCCGTCACGGACTCGCTGCTGCGCGCCGTGCATACCATGAACGGCGCCTTCGCCATGACCGAAGTCCCGGTCATCGCCGACGTCGTCAGCCCGCTCGAGGGCTACATCAAGCGCCTGATGGCCAAGCGCGCCGCGCCGTCGTCGCGCGGCATCGGACTGCTCGCCCAGGCGGCGGAAGCGATCCGGCAGGTGATGCGCGAGCTGGAATCGGCGCGGCCGGCAATGCCAGACCTCGATGCGCTGTCCGAAGCCATCTTGGCCGAGCGCGACCTGTTGCCGGAGCCCACCGGTCCCTCGATGCCGCTGCATCCGGTCGAAGAAATCGAGGAGATTTCCCTGCCTGAAGCGATGGCCGACGCACCGCCGGCCTCGGCCGAGTCGGCGAGCCTGGGGCCCGCTGAGGTCGAAGCACAGCCCGAAACGCCACCGCTGCCCGTCGAGGACGCCGCCGAACTCGGCCCTGCGCCGATGGACGTTGGCGACGCCGGCTTCGACCGCGAGTTTCCCCTCTTCGCGGACACCCTCTCCGGCTCTCCGCCCAGCGAATCCGAACCTGGAGCACACGCCGAATCCGTCGAGCCCGTGCCACCCGAGCTCGAGCAGGCGATGGAGAGCGAAACGGTGTTTTTCGAGGAGCTCGAGCTGCCGGAACTGCCGGCCGAGCTCGCAGCGCTCTCGGCGACGCCGGCCAGCGAGGTGCTCCAGGCCGAACCGGAAACCCTCGAGCGTGAGGTGTACGAGCTTCCGCCCGAGTCGGTTCTGGACGAGGCAGCGGTCCTCGAGTCTGCGCCGATCGACACCCTGGATCTGATCTCGTTCGAAGACGAAGCGGCTGAGTTGCCCGAAATCGCGCTCCAGCCGTCAGAGGCCTCAGCGGTCGAGACGGACGTGCCGGAAGCGCCGGGCGCCGACGTCGAGCGTGTGGAGCGATTCGAGTTCGAATCGCTCACCGACGCGGTCGCCGTGGAGGTGCCGCGATCGCTTGAAGCGGACGCACACGCCGCCGAAGCCGCCGCTGTCGAGGCCGCCGCTGCCGAAGCCGCCGCTGCCGAAGCCGCAGCTGCCGAAGCCGCAGCCGCCGAAGCCGCAGCCGCCGAAGCCGCAGCCGCCGAAGCCGCAGCCGCCGAAGCCGCAGCCGCCGAAGCCGCGGCAACCGAAGCCGCGGCAACCGAAGCTGCCGCAGAAGGCGCCGCCGCCGCTGCAGCCGCCGAGGCCATGCGGCGCGCACTCAGCGACGAGACGGAGTTCGATACGATCGGGGCCTCGCTGTCCGAGTCCGGGTACTCCGTAGAGGAGGCCGCCGAGCTGGAAGCGCTGTTCGCCGAAGAGCAGGCCGACCGGGAGACCGCGCCGGATTTCGCGCCGGTCGCCGTGGTCGCCGGGGAAACGCAACCGGCCGTGGACCTCTCCGCAGAAGATCCCGATCCAGATGGCCCGCTCGACGTGCCTGATCTGGACGAAGAACTCCTCGATATCTTCCTGGAGGAAGGCGGAGACATCCTCGACCATGCCGATGGGCTGATGGCGCAGCTGCGCGAATCGCCCAACGAGCGCGAGCACGTGGTCGGTCTGCAGCGCGACCTGCACACCCTCAAAGGCGGTGCGCGCATGGCCGGGCTGTCGCCGATCGGCGATCTCGGCCACTCGATGGAATCGCTGCTGGAGATGGTGGCGGAAGGTCGCCGCGAGCTCGGCCGCGATTCGGTTGAGGTGCTCGAGCGCGCCTTCGACCGCCTGCATTCGATGGTCACGCGCGTTGGCAAGCGCCAGGCGGTGGCGATGCCGGTCAGCATGATCGGCCGGATCGAGGCGCTGGCCCGCGGCGAGCAGGTCGTGCTGCGCGCGCCGGAGGCAGGCGAGACTTCGGCCGCGGCGCCGGCCCCCTCGGCGGCGGCTGTGCCCGTTGCCGCCCCGGCGGTGCCCGCTCCTGCCGCTGCCACCAAGACGGTGCTGGACCGCCAGGCCGAGGAGGAAGACGTCGCCGACGTCGGCGTGCGCGCGCCGCAGGAGCAGATCCGCATCCGCGCCGATCTTCTCGACCGCCTCGTCAACTACGCCGGCGAGGTCGCGATCTACCGCGCACGACTGGAACAGCAGCTCGGTTCCTTCCGCGCCAGCCTGGTGGAAATGGACCAGACCACGACGCGACTGCGCGAGCAGCTGCGCCGTCTGGACATCGAGACCGAAGCGCAGATCATCGCCCGCTACCAGCGCGAGGCCGAGACCACCGACGAGAGTTTCGATCCGCTCGAGCTGGACCGCTTCTCGAACTTGCAGCAGCTCTCCCGCGCGCTGGCCGAGTCGGCTGCCGACCTAGTCAACCTGCAGGGCACGCTGGACGATCTCACCCGCCAGTACGAAACCCTCCTGCTGCAACAGTCGCGCGTGAGTTCGGACCTGCAGGAAGGTCTGATGCGCACGCGCATGGTGCAGTTCGATTCGCTCGTTCCGCGCCTCCGCCGCATCATCCGCCAGACCGCCGGCGAGCTCGGCAAGAAGGC
>JANJTY010000177.1 GCA_024710865.1 Lysobacteraceae bacterium
TCCGGAGACCCTCGCTCTCTCCAAGCCATAAATCACGAGGTCCCGCCCCGACGCTCTTCCGATCCGGAACGCGCCCAGATCAACGCCAGTCCCAGTCGCTCAAGACGCGCCCGGTTCGACGCCGCAGGCAGGATGCCGGAGGCGAACATCGGCGCGCAGCGCCGATGGCCCCGACGCGGCGGCCGGCAGGACAGCCCGCCGTAGTCCTGCGCTCCCAGCCACGGTCACAGATGCCTGCGCCCGGTTCGCGGGACTCCATCAGCGGCGCAATGGCTGCCACTTCCCATAGGTGCCGGAGCGCCACAGCCACTCCATCGGGCCGAAGCGGAAGCGCGCCAGCCAGGCATGGCTAAGCACCAACTGCGCCGCCAAGATCGCCAGCACCAGGAGTCCGCAGGTGAGGATGCCAAGCCTTCCATACTGGTCGCCGAGCGCGGGATGGAATATGGCGAGTGCGATCACTGTCTGCGAGAGGTAGTTGGTCAGCGCCATGCGTCCGGGAGCGACCAGCAGGCGAAGCGTGCGATGCAGCACCGACTGTTCGGGCGACGTCAGGCTGATCAGCAGCAGCACGGCCACGTAGGACATCGCCAGCGCAGGGACACTGACGAGGACCAACCAATCGCGCAGCAGGGCGATCGTATCGGGAGCCAGTCCCCACCTGCGGTAGTAGAAACTCGTGGCGACAAGACTGCCGGCGAGACCAATGATCAGGGCAGGCCACAGCAAGCGACGGATCTCGGCGGCATAGCGGGCCGGGTTCGAGAAGATGCCGAGCCGGCCGACCAGAAGACCGAGCAGGAACATCGCCAGGATCTTGAAGATCCGGCCATTGCCGATGCTGCGCGCCAAGTGGTCAACCACTTGCTGCAGATTCAGGATGAACAGGTCCCATGGGCCGGCTGCACGCACATGCTCCAGCCAGTCGCGGGCAGGGATCGCGACCACGCTGACATCCGCAGGATCCCACCGCCAAATCACCTGGGCATGGCCAATCAGCACGGGAAGGATCGAGAATGCGCCGATCCAGTAGAGCAGTTGACGATTGCTGCAGTGGCGGAAGCCGAAAAGGGCCACTCCAAGAACCGCGTAGTATCGGAGAATGTCACCCCACCACAGGAGACTGTGTGCCGCGCCGATGAGGAAAAGCAGCAGCAGGCGGCGCGCGAGCAGATTCTGGGGGCCGGTTGAATTGCGCTGCAACTGCAGGGCGAATCCGAGCCCGAAGAGGAATGCGAAGACGTGGTAGAACTTGGCGTGGATGAAAACCCTGATCAGGAACAAGGTCGCGTCGTCCCCGAATCCATCGAGCATGAAACGCCGGTCGGCGCCGGACAGCTCCAGGAAGCCGCTGAACCAAAGCATGTTCGCTAGCGGGATTCCGCACAGCGTGAATCCACGGATCATGTCCAGGGTGTGGAGGCGTTCTGGATCCGATGCAGGGCACAGCTGGGGCAGGCTCATCGGTCCTCGCACGCCAAGCGCGCGATCGGACGGCGATCGCTCCGGATCTCAAAGACGGTGATGCCGCTGAGGCCACCTTTGCAGACGCCCATGCCGGCGCTTCTCGGGCAGCCCCGCGTTCTGTTGTCGGGCGCTTCCTCGGCAGGGCCATGGTGTTGCCGCACCTGGCCGGAACAGCTTTACAGGTAGTCAGAGGCCGGACAAGCGCACGCGTGACGGGCCTGCAGTGAGGACGCCGCCGGCACACGACAAGCGGGGGCGAGGATGCCGCCCTGCCGACTCGGCTCCGCATCGGTCCACGACGGCGCTGACGTGGCCGCTGAGCGGTCTCCGCGCCTCCGTGACGCCTGCGGCGGGCCGGCCCAACGGAACAGCACCACCACACACGACTCATCGACACCTCGAAGCATGCGGGATTACTGAGATTCGCTCCCGGCAGGCAACCGAGCCAGGGGCCAGCCGCAGATCGCGTCCCCGGCGCGGTGGCGGAACGGTTGGCTTGACCAGAGCGGCGCGATCGCAGCTGGGGACGCTCCTGCGCCAACATGGCCGAAGCGGCCCTCAACGCGGATCCCGGCGACGATGGCGGCAAACGGCGTGCGCCAGCTCCTGCGCAGCATCCTCGCCAACTATCGCGCCCCGGCGATCCTGCGCCTCCACGCGACTGCGCGCTGTTCAGTCTCGAGTTCGCCGACCAGGTGCCGTTCGACTAGGTGCCGTCGGGCACAAGCGGCTGTGTCGCGGACGTGCCGACCGGCATCCAGGCTGATCCCGAGATCGGCCCACTCGCGGTCGCACGGTTCGTGGATGGCGTCGAGGACTGAAGGCAGGTCGGCGGCGCGCTCAGGCGCCGGCGACCGCGCCGGCCATGGCGTCGGCGAAGGCGTCCATGCGCGCCGAGCGGCGCCGTTGCGGCGGCGAGACGAGGTGGATGGGAATCGCGGGCGCGTGCCAGGCCGGCAGCAGTCGTACCACCTCGCCACTCTGAAGGGCATCGGCGAAGAGCCAGTCCGGCGCATGCGCGATGCCGAGGCCAGCGAGCACGCCAGCGCGGATCACCTCGCTGCTGTTGGTGCGCAAGTTGCCCTCGACCTGTACCAGAACCTCGCTACCCGGGTCGGCGGCGTCCGGTCCGGCGATGAAGCGCCATCCGCCCGGCTGTGCCACCTCGGTGTACACGAGGCAATTGTGCCCGGCCAGATCGTGTGGCTGGCGCAGTGGACGACGGCTGCGCCGCCGCCGCGTCGCGGCGAGGTAATCGCGATGCGCCAGCAGCACGCGATGGCTGCTGCCGATGCGGCGCGCTCGCAGGCTGCTGTCGGCGAGGTCGCCAAGCCGGACGGCGACGTCGATGCCTTCCTCGACGATATCGATGAAGCCGTCGTTGAGACGCAGGTCGATACGCAACGCCGGATGCGCGCGCAGAAAACCGGCGATGGCCGGCATCAGAACGAGCCGGCCGAACCCGACCGAGGCGGCAACACGCAGGCGGCCGCTCAGCTGCTGGGCGCCGCAGCGCAGGGATTCCTCCAGCTCGCCCATTTCGTCGACCAGGCGCCGCGCGTGCTCGAGGCAGCGTTCGCCTTCCGCAGTCAGCGCCAGCGCGCGCGTCGTGCGCAGCAGCAGGCGCACGCCGAGCTCCGCTTCAAGCGCGGCGATCTGCTTGCTGATCGCACCCTGGGTGCTCGAAAGCTCGCGGGCCACGGCCGAAAAGCTGCCGCGCTCGACGACCCGGACGAACACTGACAGCGCACGCAGACGGTCCATGTTACCGATCCATGCCGGAATGGAATGAGTATTAGCAGCGCGCGCCGGCTAGTCCAGCGCAGCGCGTGGGCGCACTCTGCCGGCCGCGGCAACAGTGCCGCGCATAGGCAGGAGTTGTCATGGATCGCCCTGTTGTATTCATCACCGGCGCACTGACCGGCATCGGCCGCGCTACCGCCCTGGCGTTCGCGGCCCAGGGTGCCCGCCTCGTGCTCAGCGGCCGGCGCGCCGAAGCCGGCGACGCCTTGGCCGCCGAACTTCGCACTGGCGGCACCGAGGCGATGTTCCGCGCGCTCGATGTGCGCGACGAGGCGGCGGTGGCCTCGACCCTGGCCGAGGCGGTGGCCCAGTTCGGCCGCCTCGATGTCGTGGTCAACAATGCCGGCGTCGAGGGCGAGCTCGGGCCTTTGGTCGATCAGCGGGCGGAGAACTACCGCACCACCTTCGACAGCAACGTGCTCGGCACCCTGCTGGTGACCAAGCACGCGCTGCGGCAGATGCAGCCCCAGGGACGCGGCGCGATCGTGAACCTCTCGTCCGTGGCCGGTCAGATCGGTTTTGCCGGCGCCGCCGTCTACGCCGCGAGCAAGCATGCGGTGGAGGGACTGACCAAGTCGGCGGCCCTGGAGGCCGCGGCATTCGGCGTACGGGTCAACGCGGTGGCACCGGGGCCGGTGCAGACGGCCATGCTCGACCGCTTCACCGGCAACAGCGACGAGGCCAAGCAGGGCCTGGTCAGCGGGGTTCCGCTGCGCCGCGCAGGGCAGGTCGAGGAAGTGGCGGCGGCCATCGTATTCCTCGCCAGCGACCGGGCCAGTTTCATGACCGGGCAGAGCGTGGTGGTCGACGGCGGGCTGCTGGCCGGCGCCTGATGCGCTGGCGGCGAGCGCACCGCCTCAGCGCGGATCGATGTCGAAATGCAGCACGTCCTCGCGGCGACCCAGCGTCTCGTACAGCGCGACCGCGGGATCGTCGCCGCGGTCGGCCTGCACGAAGATGACGTAGGCACCGCGCGCGGTGGCAAGCCGCGCCAGCGCATCGATGAGTGCGGTGGCCACGCCACGCCGGCGGTGCGCTTCCAGCACGGCCAGGTCGTACAGGTAGAGTTCGCTGCGCTCGCGCTCGAACTTCGGCAGCAGATAGCCGGCGATGCCTCCGACGACCTCGCCGCCGACCAGCGCGACGACCGCCACGAAGGTATCGCCGGCCAGCAGCCGACGCAGGTAGGCCTCGTCCGGCGGTGCGGCAGTGTAGTTTTCGGGGTCCTCGAAGGCCTCGCC
>JANJTY010000214.1 GCA_024710865.1 Lysobacteraceae bacterium
CAGGCTGTTCCGCCTGCGCGCGGGCGATCTCATCTTCATGGGCACGCGGGCGGGCGTCGCCGCGCTGCAGCCGGGCGATCGCTTCCGCGCCGGTGTCGATGGCCTGGTGAACTTCGAAGGCCGCATCGCCGCGCCCTGACGCCTTGCCTTCGCGCCCTGCCGGTGTAGATTGCCCGACGCGGGCAATCGGCCCGCTCGGCATGGGAGCGCGCTATGAGCCTGGTCAGCGAGTTCAAGGAGTTCGCCCTGCGGGGCAATGTGGTCGACCTCGCGGTCGGCATCGTGATCGGCGCCGCCTTCGGCAAGATCGTCTCGTCCCTGGTCGACGGCGTGATCATGCCGCTGGTCGGTCTGTTGATCGGCGGCATCAATTTCAGCGACCTCGCCATCACCCTGGTCGAGGCGCAGGGCGAGACCGCGGCGGTGCAGCTCAAGTACGGCGCCTTCATCCAGACCGTGGTCGACTTCACCCTGATCGCGTTCGCCATCTTCATCGTCATCAAGCTGATGAACCGGCTCAAGCGCAAGCAGGAGGCCGCTGCGCCGGCCGCGCCGCCGGAACCGAGCGCCGAGGTCACGCTGCTGACCGAGATCCGCGACGCGCTGCGCGCGCGCGGCTGAGGCGCGGGACTCGACGCGGCGCACACCCGCGTCGCGTCGGACTCACTAGACTCGCGAACGCCGGCGCTGCCGGCGTTCGTCTGCATGGAGCCCACGGATGATTCGACGCCTCTGCCTTGCCCTTTCGCTGACCTGCCTTGCCGCCCCCACGCTGGCGCAGGAGGAACCGGCGCCGACGCGCATCCCCGATGCCGCCATCGCGACGGCCGAGACCCTGCGCGAACGCGCCCTGGCCGGCAACGCGGCCTGGGACCTGGTCGAATCGCTCACCACCGAAGTCGGCCATCGGCTTGCCGGCAGCGAGGGCGATGCGCGTGCGGTGGCCTGGGCGGTCGAGCGCTTCCGCGCCCTGGGCTTCGACGAGGTCCGCACCGAGCCGGTCACCTTCCCGGTCTGGATCCGCGGCGAGGAGCGCGGCGAGGTGCTCACGCCCTTCCCGCAGCACCTCGCCCTGACCGCGCTGGGCGGCAGCGTCGGCACCGAGGGTGCGCCGCTCGATGCGGAGATCGTCCACTTCGAATCGCTCGATGCGCTGCGCGCGGTCGAGGACGGCAGCCTGGCCGGCCGTATCGCCTTCATCAGCCAGCGCACCGAGCGCCACCGCGACGGCCGCGGCTACGGCTTCTCGGTGCCGGCGCGCAGCAATGGCGCCTCGGTCGCCGCGGCCAAGGGTGCCTCGGCCCTGTTGATCCGCTCCATCGGCACCTCGAATGACCGCTTCCCGCACACGGGCAATCTGCGCTACGCGGACGACGTGCCGCGGATTCCTGCCGCCGCGATCTCCAACCCCGATGCCGACCTGCTGCTCAACATGCTGCGCCGCGGCCAGCCGGTGACGGTGCGGATGCAGATGGACGCGCGCACGGTGGGCGAGTACACCTCGCAGAACGTGATCGGCGAGGTGCGCGGGCGCGAGCGCCCGGACGAGGTCGTGCTGATCGGCGGCCATCTCGATTCCTGGGACCTCGGCACCGGCGCGATCGACGACGGCGCCGGCGTCGCCATCACCATGGCCGCCGGCGCGCTGATCGCCGCCCTGCCCGAGCGGCCGCGCCGCACCATCCGCGTGGTCGCCTTCGCGAACGAGGAACAGGGCCTGATCGGCGCTCGCCAGTACGCCGAACGCCATGCCGGCGCGGTGCGCCAGCACCTGATCGCGGCCGAGAGCGATTTCGGCGCCGGCCGCATCTATGCCCTGCGCTCGAACGCGCCCGACCACGCCTGGGGCGCGATCGAGCGCATCGGCACGGTGCTGGCACCGCTCGGTATCGCGGTCGAGCGCGGGGTCGGCGGCCCCGGCCCCGACCTGATCCCGCTGGTCAGCCGCGGCATGACCTGGGCCCAGCTGGCGCAGGACGGCACCGATTACTTCGACTACCACCACACCCCGAACGACACCCTCGACAAGATCGAGCCCGCCGCCCTCGACCAGCAGGTCGCGGCCTATGCCGCCTTCGCCTGGCTGGCGGCGGAGGCGGAGGGGGAGTTCGGGTCGAGGCCCAAAGGGCCGTAAGGAGCCGGGATCCGGGATTCGCAAGAGCAAACGCAGGAGCAGGCGCAAAAGCGAGAGCGCGTCAGGGTCAAGACTGCATGACCGCCGCCGGTAACGGCTGGCGAAGCTTCGCTCCAGCGAATCCCGAATCACCAATCCCGAATCCCGGCTTCACCGCAACAACTCCGTATCCAGCGCCCGCGGCGGCACCCCCAGCACGCGCTCGGCCGCGGCGATGACGTCGTCGGTATCGACCAGGCGCTTGCGCATCAGGCGCTGGGTGACATCGTCGAGGCTGCGCTCGCCGCCGCTGCGCTCGCGCAACTCCTCGTCCAGCGCGTGCAGCAGAACCACGGCGCGGGCGGTGCGGTCGCCGCTGGAATGCCGGGCCAGCAGGGACCGCACCGTGCGCCCACGGCGCTTGAGGCCCGACAAGGTGCGCTCGACCCGGCTGTCGCTGTTCAGGCCGCTGCGGCGCAGCAACTCGATCGAGTAGTACTCGGCAAATCCCTCCGCGATCCAGTCGTGTCCACGCCGGCCACGGATTCGGGTGAGGGTGTGGGTCAGCTCGTGCAGCAGGGTGCTGGTGCCGTCCTCGCCGATCATCGGCCGATCCGCATGCATGTAGAGCGTATTGGGACCGGACAGGCCCCCGCGCCACATTGGATCGTCGGCACCGACGATCAACAGCTTGTCGGGCAGCCGGCCGAAGGCCATGCGCATCTCGGGCGCGGTCGCGGTGAGGATGGAAAGGATGTCGAAGCGACGCATCGACTCGCCCTTGGGTGCGGCGACCACCAGGCTCATGCCTTCGACCCGCTCGCGCCGCACGCCGAGGTCGCCTGCGACGATCCAGCCGACCGGGCGCTGGAACCGGCGCCCGGCATTGTCGATGACGAAGCTGTGCGCGGCCTCGCCCGGAAGGTAGCCGGTCTCGGCCGAGATCCAGCCCTCGGGCAACTCGAAGCTGAGCGTGGCGCGCGCCGTGGCGAACGGCGTGCTGCGCACGAACGCCGGCGGCACGAGCTGGTCACCGCGCAGGATGGCCCAGGTATCGGTGATGCGGGCGTCGTACCCGCTCCCGGTGCGCTTGCGGTCGATGCGGTAGCGGTAGGCGAAGCGGCCACCCGTTTCGGGCACGGTCCAGAGCGTCCGGCCCTCGGCGTGCTCGATCCCGCCATCGCCTTCGATCGCGGTATAGCGCGACTGGGGCATGCGGAAATCGAAGCTGATGGGACGCCCCTCGCCCGGCGTGACGCGCATCTCGACCGCGGCCTGGCCCTCCTTGGGCAGGAAGGCGACGCGGTAGTCGATACGGTACTCGGGCCCGGCATGGGCGGCGGCGTCCGCGGCGCAGAGCGCGAGCGCCAGGATCAGCAGGCAAGCGGAAAGGAATCGTGTGGGCAGCATCATCTGGCGTGGTCGAGCGGTGAACCGACCGCGAACCTTAGCCAACACGGCTGAACGGTGCCAGAGCCGGGAGGTCGCTGCGGTCGCGGCTGAAGCCGCTCCTGCAGGGCTGCCCGGCCACCCGCTCTACCGTGGGAGGGGCTTCAGCCCCGACCCGGCACGCAAGGCTGCGCCGACCGCGACTCACCCCGTCGCCGGCAGCGGATGCCGTCGCCGCCACTCGCCCAGGAACACTGCGGTCGCGGCGGAAACGTTCAGGCTCTCGACCGCGCCGCTGCCCGGAATGCACAGGGCCCGACCCAGCGCATCGGCCTGGCCGGTCGAAAGTCCTTCGCCCTCGGCGCCCATCGCCAGCACCAGGCGCGCGGGCAGCGCGGCGCGGAACAGGTCCTCGCCGCCGCGCACGACCGTGGCGGCGGTTTCGAAGCCGGCCGCACGCAGGGCCTTCAGGGCCTGCGCCAGGGGCGGCAGGCGCACCAGCGGCACGGCTTCTGCCCCGCCCTCGGCGACGCGACAGGCCGAACCGGACAGCGCGAGCGGGTCGTCCGCATCCAGCAGTAGGCCGGCCACGCCGAAGTGGGCGGCCGAGCGGAGGATCGCGCCAAGGTTGTGCGGGTTGCCCACGCCGCCCAGCCAGAGCGCCAGGCAGGGCCCCGGACGCAGCGTGGCCAGCCAGGCATCGAGGCTCGGCTCAGGCCGGCGGCGGAAGGCGATGCAGACGCCCTCGTGGTGTTCGCTGCCGGACAGGCGTTCGAGGTCGGCGTCCTCCACCACGCGGTAGCCGAGCCGATGCTGCACGCACCAGGCCAGCACGGTCTTGAGCCGCGGCATGCGGTCGGCGCGCAGCCAGACCTTGCGCAGCGCCTCCGGCCGCGCCGCGAACGCGGCGAGGCAGGCGTTGAGTCCGTGCAGCCTCAGCTCATCCGCGCCAGGACGCTCACCATCGCCACCGCCGGGCGCGTCGCGGCGTGGCGCGCGGGCGGCGCTGCGCTCGGGCGCGCGCGCCGGGCGGGCCTTGTCCCAGGGTGATGGCGGACGCCTATCCGGCATGGCTGGCCGCCTCGCTGGCTACTTCCGGCGTTTCGCGCTCGAGCGAATCCAGCGCGCGGGCGCGCGCCTCGGGCGAGCGTGTGTGTGGCGCCAGCACGGCGTAGAAGGCCGGCACCACGAACAGCGACAGCAGGGTCGAGAAAGCCACGCCGCCGATCACCACGATGCCGATGGTGGCGCGGCTGGCCGAACCCGGACCCGGCGCCAGCACCAGCGGCACCGCACCGACGATGGTCGCGATCGACGTCATCAGGATCGGCCGCAGGCGCACCGCCGAGGCCTCCACGATGGCCTCGCGCACGCTGCGTCCGGCATCGCGAAGCTGGTTGGCGAACTCCACGATCAGGATGCCGTTCTTCGCCGCCAGACCCACCAGCATGACGATGCCGATCTGGCTGAACAGGTTGAGCGAGCTGCCCGCCGCCCACAGCCCGGCCAGTGCGCCGAACACGGCCAGCGGCACGGTCAGCATGATCGCGAAGGGATGGATGAAGCTCTCGAACTGCGCCGCCAGCACCAGGTAGACGATCAGCAGGGCCATGGCGAAAGTGAACAGCACGGCGCCGCCGGCCGCGCGGTACTCGCGCGACTCACCCTTCCAGTCGAGCTGCGCGGTCTCGGGCAGCACCTCGGCCGCGGTCTGCTCGACCCAGGCCATGGCCTCGCCCAGCGTGTAGTCCGGCGCCAGGCCGGCGGAAATGGTGATGGCGCGCAGCCGGTTGAAGCGGTTCAGGCTGCCCGGTTCGGCCAGCTCACGCAGGGTGACGAGATTGGCCAGCGGCACCAGCTCGCCGCTGCGCTGCGAGCGCACGTAGAGGCCATTGAGGTCGGCCGGGGTGGCGCGATCCTCGGCGCGGGCCTGCAGGATCACGTCGTACTCCTCGCCGCCCTGCACGAAGGTGGTGACGCGGCGCGCGCCCAT
>JANJTY010000228.1 GCA_024710865.1 Lysobacteraceae bacterium
CAGTTACCGCGCCAGCAGGCGCTGATCGACGCCGGTCAAAGGTGTCCCGATCGTGAAATGGCCCGGACGAGGCGCCAGGACAGCACGAAGGCGGCGGCGAATGCGACCGCCGACAGTGCGGGCAGGTGCCCCCAGAGCAACGGCCCCGAGCCATGGAGCATCATCACCGCGCCCGCCACGTAGAGGCCGAGGGTGATCAGGGCCAATGCCAACCGGTTTCCGGTGCGGGCGAGGGTCGTCTCCAGCGATTGCACCCCGCGATGGTGCAGGCTCAGCGACGGCCGGCCGTCCTCCAGCCGAAGCTGACGCAACATCTGGCTGGCCAGGATGGGCAGCTGCTCGGCGCCGTGCAGCAACTGGGCATGGATCGGACGGCCGGGCGATTGCTGCTTCAGCGTCTGCACCATGGTGTCGGCGCGCGCGCGCAGCGCCTGCACCAGATCCAGGTCGGGATCCAGCGCCCGCAGGGTGTTCTCGGCCAGGAACAGCGTGCGGATCAGCACCAGCAAGTGCCGTGGCAGGCGAAAGTTCTCGCCGGCGCCGATGCATGCCACCCGCCAGATCGCGTCGGCCATGGACCACTCGTTCAGCGGCAGCGTCGCCATGTTGCTCAGGATCTCGCTGATGCCGCGCAGGTACGCATGCCGGTCGAAGGGCCCCTCGATGAAGCCCATCGCCACCACTGCGTCGAGCACCGTCGCCGCATCGCCGACGACGAGGCCTTCGATCAACTGCGCCAACGCCGCCCGGGATACGGGATCGAGGAAGCCGATGGAGCCGAAGTCGTGCAGGCACAGGCGACCATCCGGCAGCTCGAACAGGTTGCCCGGATGCGGGTCGGCGTGAAAGACGCCGGCGCCCATCAACTGATGCACGTAGGCGTCGAGCACAAGACCCGCCAGCTCGCGTCCCCGGGACGTGCGGTAGTGCGTCGCCAGCGGTGCGCCGTGGCTGAACTCCTGCACGATCACGGCTGCCGACGCCATGGGCTCGATCACATGCGGCAAGGTGAGGTAAGGCAAGGGGTCGAGCGTGCCGGCCAGCCGGCGCATGTTGCGCGCCTCCTGCACCATGTCGATCTCCTGGCGCAGAAACTGGGCCAGTTCGTCGATCAGTTCCAGCGGCCGATGCCGGCCAAGGCCTGGCAACAGCCACTGAGCGATGCGCGCGAAGCGACGCAGTAAGCGCAGGTCGGCCGTCACCTGGGCCTCGATGCCGGGGCGGCGCACCTTGACGGCCACGACCCGCCCATCGGCCATGCGCGCCCGGTGCACCTGCGCGACCGACGCGGCGGCGAAAGGCTCCCGGTCGAACTCGGCGAAGAGCTGGTCCACCGGTTGGCCGAAGGCCGCTTCGATCGATGCGACCGCCTGCGCCGGGTCGAAGGGCGGCACGCGATTGTGCAGCGACTCCAATGCGTGCAGGTACGGCGCGGGCAACAGGTCCCGGCGCAGACTCAGTCCCTGGCCGAGTTTCACGAAGGTCGTGCCCAGACCCTCCAGTGTGCGGCGAAGATGATCGGGCAAGGTGTCCGGGGCGCGGTGGCGGTGTCGCCACCACGTCCAGCCGAAGCCGCTCAGGGCCACGGCGATCTGCAGGCTGCGCGGAAGTCGGGATCGAGTCACCAGCAAGCGCTTCCTCAGGACGGTCGGGTGATCACGCGCGGGTCGCCGTGGCCTGCCAGAGCCGCCCGCTCGTCCTGGGTCAGAACCGTGCCGTCGGGCAGGCTGAGTACGGCCAGCGCCGCGGCGATGACATGTGCCCAGGTAGACCGGTTGGCGAACAGCAGTCCGGGCACGTCGAGCGTACCACCCCGATTGATGAAGCCCAGCGCCCGGGTGGTGGCCGGGCCCGTATCGATGCGGCGCAGCGCTCCCAGGTAGGCTTCCGGTCGTGTGTGCGTCAGAAACACCCGTGGTGTGGCGTCCGGGAAATGGTGCATGAGTTCGGCTTCGGACAGCACATAAGCAGCCTCGCGTCGATCTCGCCCGCAGCGCAGCCGGCCCGGCTCGCCCACGTAGACCACGCCGGCCGCGATGCCCGCCGCGCGCAATCGGGCCTCGGCGCGCAGCACCTCGCCCAGTTGATAGGCGCCGGTCGCCGCCAGGATCACCGCATCGGCCTGCGGTTCGCGGTGCAACCGCACGACCCCGTCGGCCACCAGCGACTGGGCTTGGGACGGCGTGAGCCGATTCGGCACCTCGCGCTTGGGAACGATCAGCGCCGTGATCGATCCGCGGTCTTGGACGCTGTGCGACAGGGCGGCCATGGCACTGTTGGCATCGGCCGGAAAGCACACGTGCGCAAGATCCGCCATCTCGCCCAGCCAGGCCTCGGCCAGGGTCGGATCCTGATGCGACTGCTCGTTCTTGGCGTTCTCCCAGGTGTGCGAGGTCAGTACCACGGGCAGGCCGAGCCAACCCGGTTCCCGACCCGCGTCGGCCAGGTGGCGGGTGAAGATGATCTCCTGGCGCATCGCGCCGAGCATCTTGGGCGCGAAGGCCTCGTAGGTGACCACCAGGTTCAGGCCACCCTTGTTGGCCAATGCGGCGCAGACTACCGCCTCCTCGTTGAGTGCGGTGATGACGCCACCAACGCGCGACTCCGCGACGCCTGCCTCAGGGTCATGCACCCGGTGGTGGAGCAGATCGAGCGTGGCATCAAGTTTGTTGCTGCGCAGTTCGTCGGGATTACCCACGCGCGGGCGCAGGCCGGGGTTGGCTTCGACTAGGCGCACGAAGTGGCGATCGATCGCCACCATCGGTGAGCTGGACGTGCCGGGCGCCAGCCACTCCGGCTCCGGCAGCACGGGTGCGGGCACGCGACGGCGGACCAAGGCATGATCGCGCTCCCGAGGCCTTTGCTGCGCGTCGTGGGTGGTCAGTTCGGTGACGGCGGCCCGCAGGTCCGGGAGCGGCACATGCAGGGATGCGCAGCCGTCATGGAACTGCGTTCGCGCTGCCGCATCCCGGGCAGGATTGCCGGCCAGCGGCAGGTTGTGGGCAGCATTGGTGCCTGCGCCCGGGAAGCCGAAACCCTTGATGGTTTCGGCGATGCCGTAGCGCAACGGAATCCGAACGTCGCCACCGGGGCCGGCCGCTGCAGCATCGGCACAGGCCTGCAGGCGCGATTCGATGATGTGGATGCCCCAGGCCAGGCTGGCGGGGTCGCGGCCATCCAAAGGGATGGGTTCGAAACCGTTCAAGCGCAAATGGCGGTAAAGCCAATCTTCGCCGCCTTGCTGGGCGATTTGGCTGCGCTGTTCGATGCGCCGCCCATTGAGCACCATGATGGGGGCGACCAGACCCGAGTCCTCCGGACGCCACCAGCGCGGGGCCCAGTCGCCGCCGCGCTGTTCCTCGAAGGCCCCATCGCT
>JANJTY010000287.1 GCA_024710865.1 Lysobacteraceae bacterium
CGCCCTGGTCGAGGGCATGCAGCGCATCCGCGACGCGGTCGCCGCCGCGCAAGGCGCCGCTCCGCTCGACGCCATCGCCGCCACGGCGCTGGCGCAGACCGTCGAGGACCAGGTCGCCTTCCTGATCGCCAACTGCCGGCTGGACCCCGCGGCCGACGCCACCCTGCACGTGCTGATCGCGCGCCTGCTCGGCGCCGCCACTGCGCTGCGCGCCGATCCCGCGTCGCCGGACGGCCTGCCGACGATGCTCGACACGCTTGAGCTGTATCCGCGCTACTTCGCGCATCCGGGCTGGGTGGCGTCCGGCGCGGATTGAGCGCGGCGCCCGACCGGAGCCCGGCTCAGCTCCTGCTGCGGATCCGATTCCGAGGCCGCGCGCTCAGGCCGGCACGAGCGGCAGTCCGTGCTTGCCGGGTTCGCCGCGCCAGTAGCCGTTCACGGCGCCCAAGCGCTCGGGCGCGCTGCCGGACTCGAGCGCGGCGCGGAAGCGCGTCACCACCGCGTCCATGCCCTCGGCCTGCGGCACCAGGCGCAGCCAGTCCACGCCGAGCGCGGCCAGCTCGGGCAGCTCGGGGCCGAGGTCGCAAACCTCCTCGCCCTGCACCTGGATGCCGTTGATGCGCAGGAAGGCCTCGCCCTCGCGCGTGGCCAGCGGCAGGCCGTCGGGATGCTCGATGCAGCGGAATCCGCACTGGTCCTTGGCCAGGTCGAAGGCGCGTGCGGTGAAGCAGCGCGCCGACCAGGACAGCGGCAGCCGGCCCCAGGCCTGCACCTCGATCTCGGGCAGCGTGATGCCGTCGGCGCGCGCTGCGTGCAGCAGCTCGGCCAGCAGGGCCTGGCCCAGCTCCACGCCCGGCACCCAGCGTCGCATGCCGTCCTCGACCAGCATGGCCAGGGTGCGCGGGTTGTAGACGTTGAGGCTGGGGCCGCCGACGAAGCCCAGGCCGCGCTCGCGGCAGAGCTGCACGGCGGAGACGTCGTTGGCCTCGATCCGGAAGCGGCCGTTCTCGACCACGCGGCGCAGGGACGAGAGCTCGGACTCGGCCTCGATCAGGGCGAGCGAGGACAGCACGACCTCCTTGCTCGCCGCCGCGAGTTCGTCCGCCAGCGCCAGCCAGTCCGCGCCGCGCAGTTCGCGCCGCTTGCTGCAGACGGTCTCGCCCAGGTAAACGCAGTCCAGCGGCCAGGCGGCCGCTTCGCGGTAGAAGGACAGCACCCGCTCGCGCGGCCAGAAGTAGGGGATTGGCGCCAGGCTCAGCTGCATCGCACTCAATGCCATTCGCGGTGGTAGGGACCGAGCGTGGTCTGGCGGCCTTCCGACTGCGCCGCCAGCGTCGCCTGCCAGTCGGCCTTCGGCAGCCATCGCTCCGGCTCGCGCGCGTAGCGGTCGAGCGCTTCGCGCCAGACCCGCGTGACCTGCGCCACGTAGGCCGCGCCGCGCTGCCGGCCCTCGATCTTGAACGCGACCACGCCGGCCTGGACCAGGCGCGGCAGCAGGCCGAGCGTGTTCAGGCTGGTCGGTTCTTCCAGCGCGTGGAAGACCTCGCCGCGCACCTCGAAGCGGCCCTTGCACACGGTCGGATAGCCGGCGGCCTCCCGGGCCTGGAAACGGTCGATCAGCACGCCGTTCAGGCGCACGCTGCGCACGCCGCCCGGCGCCTCCTCCCAGCGCACGAAGCGCGCGGGGGAACACACCCCGTGACGGTTGGGGGAGGCACCGGTGACGTAGCTGGACAGCTGGCAGCGGCCTTCGACCATGATGCAGAGGCTGCCGAAGGCGAACACCTCCAGTGGCACCGGCGCGGCCTGGCAGAGGCGCTCGACCTGCCCGATCGCGAGCACGCGCGGCAGCACCGCGCGCGCGATGCCGAAGCGCTCGAAGTACCAGCGCAGCGCAGCCGCCGAGGTGGCCGAGCCCTGCACCGACAGATGCCGCGCCAGCGTTGGATGGGTTTGCGCGGCATGGTCGAGCACGGCCGGCTCGGCCGCGATGATGGCATCGGCGCCGAGTTCGGCGGCGCGGTCCACCGCGTCGAACCACTGCCGCAGGCGCCCGGCCTCGGGATAAGTGTTGAGCGCGACGTACAGCCGCCGCCCGCGCGCGCTGGCAGAGGCGCGCGCCTCGCGCAGCTCGGCTTCGCTGAAGTTCAGTCCGGGAAAGGCGCGCGCATTGGTCTGGTCGCGAAACCCCACGTACACCGCATCGGCACCGTGGTCGATCGCGGCCTTGAACGCGGGCAGGTTGCCGGCGGGACAGACGAGCTGCATCGGATCATCCGGACAAAGCGACCGCGCCATGCTCGGTGCCAGCCACCGCGCGCGCATTGACCGGGGTCAAGCGGCTTGCGTTGGCTGCTTCTGCGGCCTGGTTGGGGAGAGCGGGTTGGCCACGGATAAACACGGATGAACACGGATAAAAGCGAGAAAGGAAAAGGTGATGCGGGCCGGCAATTGCAGCGCGTGGCACGGACTCTCGCGAGGCGGCGCTGGTAGCCGGCTCGATAACCACGAGATCGCTCCGGCGCCCACTCCTGGCTTCAACACTCTTAT
>JANJTY010000304.1 GCA_024710865.1 Lysobacteraceae bacterium
GCGTGGTCTGGCGCTGGTAGCCACCCAGGCCCCAGTTGGCCCAGCGCACGGTCTCGCCGACGACCACCACGGCCACCAGGGGACGCGCCGCTGCGGCCGCCTGGGCGCGCCGGGCGTCGGGCGCGATCGGTTCGCGCACGGCGGTGCGCGCGGCCGCATCGTCCAGCAGGACGCGTCCCACGCCGATCAGGACGTTGGCCGGAGTCACCAGGAAGCGCGCTTCGCGGTGGTTGCGCAGGAGTGCGGCAAGGTCCGAGGAAACCGCGAGGCCCGCACCCAGGAGCACGGCCAGCGCCAGCGCCATGCTGGCCAGGCGCCGGCGCAGGGCTGCACGCGCCGGGTCCCGCCGCAGCGGCAGCAGAGTCACCAGCAGCGCCGGGAGGACGCCGAACAGCGCGAGGTGGACAACAAGCCCCGGCGAGAGCAGTTCGGCGGCCTCCTGCGTCTCGGTGTGCAGAACGTTGCGCAGCATCGCGCGGTCGAGCAGCACGCCGTAGCGCTGCTCGAACCAGGCGGCGCCGGCGGAAAGGAGCAGGAAGGCACCAAGCAGCGGCTTGCCGGTCCAGCGCCAGACGAGCGGCGCCAGGAGGAGGAAGTGCAGCGCCACCAGGATGGCGGCAAGCGCCAGGAGCCAGGCCAGGGCTGCCGGTTCCCAGGGCAGGCGCGAGCCGAGCGCGACACCCCAGAACGGGACGTTGGCGGTACCCACCACATAGATGCAGGTGAGCAGTAGCGCGTATTCGACCCGCAGCTGGATGGCCGGCGCTGTTCGGGTGGATGGGGTTGATACGGGTGGGGGCATGGGGCAAGCCTGCCCGTTCAGCGGTCGCGCTGCGGTCGGAGCCGGGTTATGTGCCGGTTAAGGCCGGCAAACCGTTCGCGCGTTGCACCCGACACGGGTGCGGGCATGGCGCCTGTTACCCTCACTCCTCGCGGAGGCTGCGGTCGAAGGACTCGCCCCGGCCCGGCGCGCAGTCCGGGCGCAGCGCATCGGCCCGGATCAGCACCCAGTCGCGCCGGTTGGCGCGTCCAACTGGCTGTACGGCCTCGTGGCGGACGCAACGGCTCACCGCGTTCTCGATCAGGAACAGCCAGCGTCGCTCGGGAGCTTCGCGCAGCCAGGCGGCCGCCTCGGGCCATTGCGCCTCCCACGGGCGTTCGAAGCCGAAGTCGGTGACCGTGCGGTCGGCCTGCAGGCGCTGCTGCTCGCGCCAGCCGAGCAGGGCCAGCTCCGCCCCGGGACCGATGCGCTGCCCGACCGCCTGCATCAGGTCGCGTGAGGAACTGCTCGGGTCGAGTGCCGGCATGAAGCCCAGACCGTAGGCGCACCAGAGCAGGCCGGTGAAGGCGAACACGGCATGGCCGGCGCGGCGCGCGCGCCACCAGGCGATCGCAGCCAGGCCGCCAAGGCCGACCGCGGTCAGCCAGGTGAACAGCGCCATGGGCACTTCGTCCAGCCCCCGCCGCGCCAGCAGGCGGCGCTCCCAGTCCGGCTCGCCGAGCAGTCCCGGTACGCCCAGGGCCAGCGCGACCAGCGCGAGCAAGGCGATGTAGCCCAGCAGCGCCCGCTGCAGCCAGGCCTTGCGCAGCAACCCCGGCAGCAGCGGCGCGGCGGCGAGGCAGAAGGCGGGCAGGGCGGGCAGGATGTAGACCTCGCGCTTGCCCGGGCTGGCGCTGAAGAAGGCCAGCACCAGCAGGCCCCAGCCGAGCAGCACAAGATAGCGCGCGTCGCGCCGCTTCAGCCTGCGCCACCAGGCCGGCAGCAGCCCCGGCAGGGCCAGGGCGAAGGGTAGCCAGAGCGTCGCGATCGTGCCCAGGAAGTACCAGGCCGGCTTGATGTGGTGCCAGGGATTGGCATAGCGCTCGCCAGTCTGCTTGAGCAGGATCTCGTTGGCATAGCGCTGCAGGGCCGGATCCTCGCTGCCCAGCACGGTGAGCAGCATCGGGAAGAACCAGACGCCGGCCGCGGCGACGAAGGCCACGGGCGCGAGCCAGCGCAGCGCCGTCGCGTCGGCCGGGGCGGGCGGCAGATGACGCCAGCCCAGCCGGCGCGCGAGCGCGGCCGGCAGGAACGCCAGCAGCGGCAGGAAGCCCACGCCCTTGGTGATGGTTCCGAAGCCAGCCGCGGCCCAGCCCAGCCAGGACAGCCGCCAGTCGGACCGCAGCAGCAGGTGACGGACCAGGGCCCAGAGCGAGAGCGTGGTGAGAAAGAGCAGCACGCCGTCGATCTGGGCGCGCTTGGCCTGCAGGCCGAACTGCAGCGTCACCAGCAGCGCCGCCGCGGCCCAGGGCGCGAAACGCCGGCCCCACAGGCGTGCGGCGAGGTCCCAGACCAGCCAGAGGGTTCCCAGTGCGGCGAGCAGCGAGGGCAGCAGGAAGGCGATGCGCCAGCTCCCCACCACGACGTAGCTGGCGGCGATCGACCACATGAAGGGGGGCGGCTTGTGCGAGTAGTACTCGCTGCCGCGCCGTGGAAACAGCCAGTCGCCGGTCTCGATCATCTGCTGCGC
>JANJTY010000320.1 GCA_024710865.1 Lysobacteraceae bacterium
TGCGGTGGGCGGTCATCGGCGCGGTTCCGGCACGGGTGGGTTGGAGCCAAGGGTAGCGAAGCGGGCCGGTCCGCGGCCGAGCGCGCGACGACGTGCGGTTCGCGTTGGCGCCCAGCCTTTAGACTGTCGGCCCGGAGGCCATCGATCGGAGGCGGTGGGCATGGCCAGGCTCGTGTTCGGCATGAATCAATCGCTGGACGGCTATGTGGATCACATGGCGTTCGCGCCCGATCCCGAGCTTTTCCGCCACTTCATCGCGGAGGCCGAGGCGCAGGCCGGCAGCCTGTACGGGCGGCGGGTCTACGAGCTGATGCGCTACTGGGAGGACGATCGCCCCGAGTGGGATGCGGCGCAACGCGCATTCGCGGCGGCGTGGCGAAGGCAGCCGAAGTGGGTGGTCTCGCGGTCGCTGCGTTCGGTCGGACCCAACGCCAGCCTGCTCGGCGAGGATCTCGAAGCGGCCGTCCAGCGCCTGAAGGCCGAACGCGAGGGCGAGATCGAAGTCGCCGGGCCGGAGCTGGCGCGCTGCCTCTCCGACCTGGGTCTGATCGACGAGTACCGGATCTACCTGCATCCGGTCGTGCTGGGGCAAGGCACGCCCTACTTTGCCGGTCCCCGGCCGCCGCTTCGCCTCGCGGCCTGCGATCGGATCGGTGCGGAGGTGTTGCGGCTGCGCTACCTGCCCGCGTGAGCCGAGCAGCCGGTTCGCGGCGCGGGTGCGCAGGCGAGCGTCGCGACGGGCTGGTGGCCTGTCCCGCACGTGCCTCACCAAACCCGCTTGCTCTTCGTTCCCGATGCCGCGTTGCTCGTCCTCGCCGTAGCTCCGCTACGCCTCCGCCTCGCCTCGGGCGCGAAAGCGCGGCGCGACTTCGGCGAGGTACCTGCGGGACAGAACACTAGTCCTCGGCCTGCGGCGCGCAGAAGGCCTTGCTGTAGTAGCCGGAGGGATCGAAGCAGCAGACCCGCTTCTTGGCCGCCGCCAGCATCGCGCAGGCGTCGCCGATGCGCTTGCTGCGGGTGCTGGCCTGCTTGGCGGAGTCGAGCCAGTGAATCCAGTCGAGCCGGGCGACGGTGGTGGTGGCATCCCAGGTCGACTTCGCGCGCGGCGTCGCGTGCAGCGCTGCAGCGAAGTCGGAGGGCAGGTCGGGTTCGGGCTCGGGCTCGAGCGGCGCGATCTCGAAACGGACATCGTCGCCGACGCGGGCGCCCGCCGCGCGCAGCAGCGCGTGGTCGAGGCGCAGCCAATGACTCTTGCGCCCATCCGGCTCCAGCAGGGCCTGGAACTGCTGGCCGTTGAGCGTGCCGGCGATGGTGAGCCGGCCGCGTCGCGGCAGCCGCGCGCTGACCTCGGGCGGCAGCACGATGAAGGCCCAGGACGGACCCTCGCCCGACTCCCCGGGCCGGCGCAGCCGTGCCTGGAAGCTCGATCCGACGGCGGCGGCGCTCGGCGTGTCCGGCGGTGGATGCCGCATCCGTGGCATAGCAGGGGTCTCCCGGCACGCAGAACCGTCCCAAGGGTAGCGCGTCGCGGCCATGCGCAGCGGTCGCCGTCAGGGTCGGTGCCTGCGAGGCGCTGCGCGCGGCGGCTGCGGCGGGCGCCGTCTTATTTCGTCGTACGGTGCTGGCTGAAGAACAGCGCCGCCTGGGTGCGGTCGTCGAGGCCGAGCTTGTCCAGCATGGCGCTGACATAGCCTTTCACCGTGCCTTCGGTAAGCTTCAAGCGCTCGGCGATGCGCCGATTGCTCAGTCCTTCGCCAACGAGTTCCAGGACGCTGCGTTCGCGCGGCGTGAGCACGGCGAAGGGATCGGCGGGTGGCGGCTTGCGCATCAGCTCGATCAGTTGCCGCTGCATGGATTCGTGCAGCCAGGGCTGACCAAGGGCGACCGAGCGCACCGCGTTGACCAGATCGTGGCGCTTGGCATCCTTGAGCAGATAACCGATTGCGCCAGCCTGCAGGGTCTCGCGCAGCATGCCGTCTTCGGCGAAGCTGGTGAAGACGATGATGTTGCAGCCCGGCACCAGCTGCTTGAGTCGGCGGATGCTCTCCGCGGCCGACAGGCCCGGCATCACCAGGTCGATGAGGATCACGTCCGGCATCGCCGCCTCGGCCTGGCGCAGCGCTTCGTTGCCGGAGTCGGCTTCGGCCACGACGGTGAAGCCGTTGCCGTCCTCAAGCACCGCACGCAGGCCCTCGCGCACTACGGCATGGTCGTCGATCAGCATGAGGCGAAGCGGAGGTGTGCTCATGGACTTTCCAGTGGGCTTTCCAGTGGGCGGTCCTGGCGCGGCAGGCGCGCGTGGATCTCCAGTCCGCCGGCGGTGGCCGGTCGCAGCGAGAGGTCGCCGCCCAGTCGCATGAGCCGCTCGCGCATGCTCTTCAGACCGATGCCGCCCTGCACGTCGGTCGGCAGGCCGGTGCCGTCGTCGCGCACGACTAGCCAGGCGTTGGCGGTGTCGACTCCGGCCTCGATGATGATGTGGCGCGCGCCGGCGTGGCGGATCACGTTGGATACCGCCTCCTGGCAGACGCGGTAGAAGGCTTCTTCGTGCGCGAGATGCTGTGGCGCGTAGGCGTCGAAGCAATAGCGGCGCGCCATCGACTCCGGGATCATGGCGTCCAGCAGGCGCGGAAGGGCGGCGCCGAGGCCGCCGCCGCGCAACCGCTCCAGGCCAAGGAAGCTGCGGCTCTTGCGCGAGATCTGCGGCCGGAATTCCTCCGGTGGCTGCAGCTCGCGCAGCAGCGCGCGCATCTCGGCGAATGCGGTCTGGGCCAGCTCGGCCAAGCGCAGCGCGCGACGCTCACCCTCGTCCGGGCTGCTGCGCCAGGCCGAGGGCAGGGCTTGCGCCAGCAGGCTGATGCTGGAAAGGATCTGGGTGACCGAGTCGTGCAGCTCGCGACGCAGGCGGATGCGCTCCTGCCAGACGGCAGCCTCGCGATTCTGTTCGTGCAGGCGGGCGTTCTGGATCGCGATGCCGAGATGATCGGCGATGATCTCGAGGGTGCGCTGGTCAAGCTCGTCATAGGGGTGTTCGCCCTCGACGTTGACCACGCCCACGGCCTCGCCAGCGATCATGATCGGCACCGCCAGCTCGGCGCGCGCGCGCTCGGGGGTTGGGGGCGCGAGATAACGCGGATCGGCCCGCACATCGTCGATGCGCTGCGCGCGTCGCTCACGCACCGCGGCTCCCATGACGCCCTTTCCGACCGGAAGGCGATCGATGCCCTGGATCCGCTTCTTGTAGCCCCCGCCGCGGATCTCGACCACTAGAGTCTCGGGTTCGTCGGGATCGCGCAGCGGAATATCGACGTTGGGAAACTCCAGGACCTCGTGGATGGCATCGGCCGTCTGCTGCAGCATCGACTTGAGATCGGCACCGGCATTGATGATGCGCGCCACGCGCGCGACCAGCTCGAAGCGCGCGGTACGACGGCGGGCGCGTGCGTAGCGGCGGGCATTCTCGATCGCGATGCCGGCGTGCCGCGCGAACAGTTCGAGATCGGGCGCCGCGCCCTCGCGCAGGCTGCGGGGCGGGGAGGCGCCGACGCCGAGGTATCCGATCGCTTCGCCCTTGACGGGAATCGAGACGCCGATCAGCTGCAGGTCGGCGAGTTCGGCTCGTCCGCCTTCGACGAGGTCAACATAGCCCACCTGCTGCGGCGCACCCGGCTGCGGAATCCTCCCGGTCAGCGCTTCCGACAGCGCTTCCGACAGGTCACCCGGACCGCCCACTGCCGGGCCTTCCGGATCCGAGCGGCCTGTTCCGCGGTGACCATCGAGCAGTTCGATCACACCCGCGTTGGCGTTGGCGAGCCGGCAGGCGAATTCGACGATCCGGGCCAGCAACGGTTGCAGCTGCAGCTCGCTGCTGATGGATTCGACGAACTCGCGCAGCTGATCCTGGGACGGCTCCGGTGCGGTGACTGGATGATTGCGCATGCGCAAGCGGGCGGTTCCAGGGTGAGTTGGAGCATAGCGAATCGGCGCGGCAGCGGGTCCGTGCATGAATGCACCCGAGGCGGCATTTCCCGAGCGCGCTGTCAACGGCCTGTTGTCCCGCGTTCCGCTACCCGTCGCCAGCGCCGCGGGTGGGTGCCGGACCCTATCCAAAGTCAGCAGACGGGGTCGTGGGGATCGGTTCAACTGCCGACGCCCCGCAGGACCGACATGCACCGGCGGGGCGCCCGGACCTCCCCTGCAGCATCGGGGGGGACGCCGAAACGTCCTTGCAGAAGAGAGATCGCAGCGATGAAAACACTACTCTTGCGCGGCGCGCTCAGCGCATCCGCCATCGCCCTGCTGCTCGGCGCCGCCGATGGCCGGGCAGCGACCAGCGCGAGCTTTGCCGCCGGTACGCTCACCGTCTCCAGCGATGCCGACGACGCGCTGGTGCTTACCTGCGCTGCCGGTGAGGTACAGCTCAACGGCGTGACCGTGGCCGGCCCCGTCGCCTGCGGTGATGTTCTGCAGCTTGAAGCCCTGGGTGGCCCTGGAGCCAACCTGATCGACTTTTCGGGCGTGGTGCCGGCCGACTTCGGCGATCTGAGCGGGAGCCTGGTGATC
Organism: Lysobacteraceae bacterium; assembly: GCA_024710865.1. Classification (GTDB taxonomy): domain Bacteria; phylum Pseudomonadota; class Gammaproteobacteria; order Xanthomonadales; family Xanthomonadaceae; genus JANJTY01. The sequence goes on from JANJTY010000320.1 coordinate 4,564, forward strand.
GGTGGCCCCGGGGCCGACAGCGTCGTCGGCTCCTTCGCCGACGATCAGATCATCTGGAATCCGGGTGACGGCTCCGACAGCAATGACGGCGGCGCAGGCAACGACCGCATCGTGGTCAACGGCAGCGACACCGCCAACACCTTCACCGTCGGCACCGCGGGCGCGGCGCCGGGCTTCGACCTGCGCTTCGTCGGGCCCTTCACCATCGACATCGTCCGGGCCGAGGTGCTGGAGATCAACGGCAACGGCGACAACGACAGCATCGACGCCAGCGGCCTTCCGGCCGGTCTGATCGCGCTGGAGATCACCGGCGGTCCCGGCGCCGACACCGTCGTTGGCAGCGCCGGCGACGACACCATCATCTGGAACCCGGGCGACGGCTCCGACAGTAACGACGGCGGCGACGGCAACGACCGCATCGTGGTCAACGGCAGCGACGGCGCGAACACCTTCACCGTCGGCACCGCCGGCGCGGCGCCGGGCTTCGACCTGCGGTTCGTCGGGCCCTTCACTATCGACATCGTTCGTGCCGAGTTCCTGGAGATCAACGGCAACGGCGACAATGACAGCATCGATGCCAGCGCGCTGCCTGCGGGGCTGATCGCGCTGGAGATCACCGGCGGTCCTGGCGCCGACACCGTCATCGGCAGCGCCGGCGACGACACCATCATCTGGAACCCGGGCGACGGCTCCGACACGAACGATGGCGGCGCGGGCAACGACCGCGTGGTGGTCAACGGCAGCAATGGCAACAACACCTTCACCGTCGGCACCGCCGGCGCGGCGCCGGGCTTCGACCTGCGCTTCGTCGGGCCGTTCACCATCGACATCGTGCGCAGCGAGGTGCTGGAGGTGAACGGCTTTGGCGGCGACGACACGATCGACGCCAGCGCGCTGACGGCCGGCCTGATCGCCCTGGAGCTCGACGGCGGCGAGGGCAACGACAGCATCACCGGCAGCGCGGGCGCGGACATCCTGCGCGGCGGCCCGGGCAACGACACGCTGGTCGGCTTTCTCGGTACCGACCAGGCGTTCGGCGACGAGGGCGACGACCTGCTAGTGTGGAACCCGGGCGACGGCAGCGACTTCAACGACGGTGGCGCAGGCTTCGACCGGGTGCGGGTGGTGGCGGCCGGCGTGAGCGAGACCTTCGAGATCGCCGCCGTCGCCTGCGCTGGCCCCGATCCCGATCCCGATCCCTGCGCCCGCGTGCGCCGCATCCTGCCCAGTGTGTTCGATGTCGACCTGGTCCGGGCCGAGCAGCTCGAGCTCCAGACGGGCGGCGGCCGCGATACCGTGCTGACCGAGGCGCTGCCGGGCGTGCTGCAGCAGCTCGACGGCGGCGGTCCCGATATCGGCGAGGTCGGGGTCGACTTCTTCCCGGTGGACGAGCTGCAGGTGGCTGGCGTGGCCGACCCGAGCGCCTCGCCCATCCAGTCACCCGGCCTGGGCGACATCCAGCACGCCAACTTCGAGTTCCCGCCCGGCATGGTCGTGGCCGCGATGAACGGCCAGGCGGGGCACACCGCCCAGCTCGACGGCGCGCAGGAAGTGCCGCCGGTGGACACCGCAGCCAGCGCACGCGGCAGCGTGGTGCTGAGCGCGGACGAAACCCGGATCACCGTGCGACTGGCGTTCTCGGGTCTCGGCAGCAACAACACCATGAGCCATATCCACGGACCGGCGCTGCCCGGCGCGAACGGCGGGGTGATCTTCGACCTCGGCAGCAGCGGCCAGACCTTCGGCGAGCTGGGACCGCACCAGTTCGCGGTGAGTCCCGAACAGGTGGCGGATCTCAAGGCCGGCCTTTGGTACTTCAACGTCCACAGCGTCGACCATCCCGGCGGCGAGGTGCGCGGTCAGATCCTGCTCGACGAGGTGTTCGAGGCCGAGCTCAGCCCGAAGCAGGTGGCCGGCGACACGGTGGTTTCGGTCGCGTCCGGCTCCGCGACCCTGACCCTGGCCGGCACCGGCGACAGCGTCGCGATCGCGCTCGACTACACCGGACTGACCGGCGAGGGCGTTCCCGGCTCCAGCACCTCGGTGCGCCTGCACGGCCCCGCTCGGCGCGGCGTCAACGGGCCGGAACTGACCGACTTCCCGCTGCGCGTCAGCGGCACGCCGTCCGACCGCTTCGTCACGCAGGAGTATCCGATCACGCCGGAGGAGATCGAGGATCTGCGCGCCGGCCTGTGGTATCTGGAAGTGCGCTCGGTCGAGTTCCCCGATGGCGAGCTGCGCGGCCAGCTCGACAGCATCCTCTTCTGCAGCAGCTTCGAGGCGAACATCGGCTGCTGAGTCCTGCTCCGAAGCGTCCACCGTTCCCAGCAAGCGGGGCGGGGCGTTCGATCGCCCCGCCCCGTTTGTTTCCGCTCCGAGTCCTGCGCCCAGGGTGCCACCGCCGGCGGGGCCGGGGTCGACGACAGGATTGGCTTCCATCGAACAGGCCCTGGCACCCTGTTTTCGCCGGGGTAGAAGGGCGGGGCACAGGCCACTGCGTGCCGCTGATGCGGCCCATGCTCACCGCTCGCCCCACCTGCTCCTCCCCTTGCCCGCGCAGTGGGCAGGGGGGTGATGAGGCACGCTTGCGAGCCACTGGCTCGTGTGCCGAAGAACGCCCGAAGGCAGCACCGCAGGCCCGGGCGGCTGCGAGGGGCTTGCTCTCATCGCGGAAAAGCACCTACCCCGGCCCTCCCCTTCGCATTCGGTGAAAGGGAGGGGGAGGGAACCTCCGCCGCATCGCCCTCCATTCGCAGGTGATGCGCCGGAACAGCACGGTGCCCAGTGATGCGGTTCGCCGCGCTCACCGGCATGCTACCGAGGGCGGATCAAAGCCGGCCCGTCATGGTTCAGCGGGAAGCACCCCGATGCGAGTCCAGCAAAACCTGTTCGACTTCGGCGACGCCGGCATCCTCGCCCTGTCAACCTGCAGCTCCGTCTACGCGATGGTGCCGGCGACGCCCTTCGGGTCGGCGCAGCTCTGGCGTGACGGAGCCCATCTGGATCTGCTCGAGCTTTGCACCCGGCCGGTATCGCTGCCCGCCCAGCAGGCCGCCGTCGCTGCGCTGCGCGCACGCCTGGCGGGCGCGGTGGCCAGCGTGCAGGCCCAGATCGACTGGCTGGAGGCGCAGCTGTCGGAGGGCTTCCGCGAACTGCCGACGCATGCGCGACAGCTCGGCGGCGACCGGCTGCTGCTGGGCTTCGTCGGCGTGATCGAACCCGGCCTCTGGCGCGTGGTGGATGTGGCGCGGCGAAGCGTTCTCTGGGAAAGCGATCCCGAGGACTTCGAGGCCGCGTTCCGCCGCGGTGGCGCGCAGTGGAAGGGCATTGCCGCGGGATTCGAGCTGCAGCTGCCGCTGGCCGCCGGCGCCGACTTCGTCGAGATCCAGCGCGGCATGGCGCGGCCGGTCTTCGTGCTGCAGGACGAGCGCCTGGTGCTCGCGGACTGGTCGGTGACGCATCCGCAGTTCGCCGACCACGCGGGGCTGCGCAGCGGAATGCTGCGACCGTCCGACACCGACCCGAACGCCTTTGCCCTGGTCGATCCACGCACCGGCCAGGTGCTGCGCACGATCGTCGCGCCGACCCGCTCCAGGGGCGGTTCGCGCGCATCGTCCACGCCGGGGTGCGATCGCATCGCCGTGGCGCACGAAGGCGGCACGGTGGACATCATCGACGGCCTGGGCGCGACGGCGTTCTCCATCCGGCCGTTTCCGCGCCTGGGGCGGAACGAGCGGCTCGAGGTGCGGCTCTCGCACGATGGGCAGTGGCTCGGCGCGGACGGCTGGGAGGTGTTCCGCGTCGTGAACCTCGCCACGCGCGAGGTGGCGGAGCTGGACGTGCCGGTACCGAACATGCAGGACGATCCGGCGCGGGTGCTGTACGACCGCAGCGTGCTCGCCACCGGCCGGGGCGTGGCGGTGATGGACGAAGCCGGGCTGCGCCTGACGCCCCTTGCCGAGCTGGGCTGGGAACCGGTCACCCAGCCCGCGGCCGGCAGGGCGCGCAAGGCAGCTGCGCCACACGCGCAGCACCTCGATGCCTGGCGCAGACCGGCGCTGACCCTGAAGCCCGCCAGGCGCGGCCGGTCCTGGCTTTACGGCGCGCCGGACCTGGCCGATTCCGACACACCGACGCACCTGGGGCGGCCGATGCGGCTGCTGGCGCGGATCGACCTGGCCGAGGTCGCGGACCTGCTTCCCGACGGACCCTGGCCCGCGCCGGGCGCGCTGTACGTCTTCATTGCCGTCAACGATGCCGAAGACGTAGAGCTGGACGCGTGCTTCAATCCCGTCGCGACGCGCGTGCTCTGGTGGCCGCAACCGGATTCGTCGGCGGGCGCACACGAGCACGTGCTGGCGCCGAAGCAGCCGCTGGCCCTGGCCCGGCACCGGGCCGATCTGCCGGACATCGGTGCCGCCGTGGTCGCGGCAGCGGGGCTCGACGATGCCGGCATCGAGGCCTATCGCGCGTGGCTGGAGCAGAAGGGCTGGAGCGAGCAGCCGGGCGGGCATCGGCTCGGCGGGTATCCGACGATCCTGCAGCGCAACGACCTGGAAGATCAGGCCGCGCACCTGGACGGCCGCGCCAACAGCGCGTCGCACGACGCCGACGGCCGCAGGACGGCGAGCCACTGGCGCCTGCTGCTGCAGCTTGATTCGGACGAGGTCTGCATGTGGGGCACCGACAGCGGCATGCTGTACTTCCTGATTCATGAAGACGACCTGGCGCAACGCGACTTCTCGCGCGTCGTGGCGCTGTGCGAGGGGCTGTGAGCGGCCGCCTGCCGCGCGCCTGCGAGGCCTGGCACGTCGGCGCGCGCCGGCTGCTCAGACCGGTGCGGGAATCAAGGGCCAGGTGAGGAACCGCTCGCGCGTCCCTGCGTGCGGCAGGCGCCAGCCCACGTGCCTTACGTTGCTGCGCACGCAGATGCCTTCGAACACGCGTCCTGAGGTACGTCCTCACCGCACATCGAGCCAGCCCCGGTAGTGCACCAGCAGACCGATGACCGGCAGCGCGGCGGCGACATCGAAGGTGTAGCGTCCGTCGTCGACCGACTCGCTCGCCACGACGCCGCGGAACAGTGCGCGCGGCAGCGGAAGGAACAGCAGCCAGGCCCGCTCGACCGACCACAGCAGCCGACCGCCCTCGGGCTCCAGTCGATAGCGGAAGCGCATCGGCCCGAGCCACTCGCCCAGTCGGCCCCGGTCGAGGAACAGCGACGACCGCATGACATGGGCGGGAAACCGGCGAGTCCAGGTTTCGCCGTCTGCGCTGGCCTCGATGCCCACCTGGATGCGTCCCTCGCAGCGCGGCGGAAGTCCGGCGACCCAGGCGCACAGCCGTGACAGGAGGTTGCTGCCGGACCGAACCAGGACCTCGCCCGTCCATGTGCCGCTGCCCTGCGAGTGCAACGCGCGCAGCACGGCGGGCAGGCGGTCGAAGGCCGGACCCAGAACGGACCGCAGCAGGGGCAGGGAAGGGGGCGGTCGCATGCGGCCATGGTAGCCGCGCCTGCGCAGGCGCGACCGGCAAGCCGACCCGCGCCGGAGCGGAGGGCCAAGGGCCCAGGCAGTGGTCGCGGGGGCACGCGTTCCGCGCACGTCCGCGTCCAGGGCGCGCAGCAGCAGGCTGGGTGCGCGCCTGGCTACGTGCCTGCGCCCGCGGCTGTGCGAACGGTGAACGGCGGGTGTGGCGCAGAACGCTGCGCGCAAGTCCCGGATGCGGGACGAGATTTCGATGCCGCGGACGGACTGCATCGCGCCAACCTCCGGAGCTAAGGGCGCCTGTGCGCGTGATGCGAGCCGTTCGCCGGGGAGGCGGAAAAGCGTGATATGGATCACAGAACGAAACTTTTTCTGTTGCGCCGAAGACCAAAACCACCTCGAAGCGCCCAGTCAGCTGCCATTTAAGTTCTCAAGTGGTTGAGCGAAAAGCTTTTTGTGATTGCTGCGCTGCAACGTGCGCGGCCGACAGGGCGGCGCTAGCGTCCGCATCCGCTGACTGCAGTGTGGATCGGTTCACAAAACCGCCCCTGCAGTCGGCAACCGAGGCCTGGACACACCCACTCCTGCTTTTCGCGTGCGGCCCGCGCTGGCGCCGTCGGCAGCGTGTGCCTGACTTCCGGTGGACGAGTTTGGCGCTGGGATGCGGCAATCGGTCGCTCGCGACCTTTTCCTCCACGTGTTCAGGAAATCCACGCAATGAGTCGCACGTCGTTCCGTGTCATGCGGTTCCAGTCGCTTTACGTCGCAACGGTAGTGGCCCTCGGCGCATCCGTTGCCCTGGCTGCTCCGGCAGCCGAGCATGATGCGCCGCGCGTAATCGCCGGCGGTCTGCAATCCGGAACCGGGTTCGATCGCTTCATCATCAAGTTCCGCAAGGATTCGCCGGAGGCCCAGGATCCGGGCAGCCTGGCACGCGCCCTCGACGAGGCCGCCTGGCGCACGCAGTCGCTGAAGTCGTCCTCGCTGCGCGGCGCCTTCGCGCTGCAGCACGTGCGGCGCATGGACATCGGCCCCGACGTGGTGCGGAGTTCCAAGCGACTGGATCGCGACCAGGCCCTGACCCTGATGCAGGAACTGGCGAGCAACCCGAACGTGGAATACGTCGAGGTCGACCGCCTGAATCGGCACACCCTGACGCCGAACGACCCGAGCTACTCGCAGCAGTGGGGCTTCAGCGGCACCACGGCCGGTATCCGGGCCAATCTGGCCTGGGACATCACCACGGGCAGCGGCGTCGTGGTGGCGGTGCTGGACACGGGCATCACCAGCCATCCGGACCTGAATGCCAACGTCCTGGCGGGCTATGACTTCATCGTCGACACCACCGTGTCCAACGACGGCAATGGCCGCGACTCCAATCCCGCCGATCCGGGCGACTGGGTGACCGCCGGTCAATGCTATTCGGGTTCGCCCGCGTCCAACTCGTCCTGGCACGGCACCCATGTGGCCGGCACGGTGGCGGCGGTGACCAACAATTCGACCGGCGTCGCCGGCACCGCCTTCGGCGCCAAGATCGTTCCGCTGCGCGTGCTGGGCACCTGCGGCGGCTACGACTCCGACATCGCCGACGCCATCATCTGGGCCTCGGGCGGCAGCATTTCGGGCGTGCCGGCGAACGCCAATCCAGCCGAAGTCATCAACCTCAGCCTGGGCGGCAGCGGCCCCTGCGGCGCCACCTCGCAGTCGGCGATCAACACCGCCGTGGCCAATGGCTCGGTCGTGGTCATCGCGGCGGGCAACGACAACACCAACGTCAGCGATGCCTCGCCAGCCAACTGCAACAACGTCATCGCGGTGGCATCGATCACCAGCACCGGCGCGCGTTCGAGCTTCTCCAACTACGGCTCGCTGATCGACATCGCGGCGCCCGGGTCGACGATCTATTCGACCATGAACGCGGGTACCACCACGCCGGGTGCGGCGTCCTACACCAACTACAGCGGTACCTCGATGGCGACGCCGCACGTCGCGGGCGTGGTGGCGCTGATGCAGGCCGCTGCGACCACGCCGAAGACGCCGGCCGAGATCGAGACCCTGATCAAGAGCACCGCGCGCGCCTTCCCGGCCACGCCCTCGCAGCCGATCGGCCCCGGCATGCTGGATGCCTACGCCGCCGTGCAGGCCGTGCAAGGGGGCGGCGCCGACACCACCGCGCCCAGCACCGTCGCGGGGCTGAGTGCCTCCG
>JANJTY010000336.1 GCA_024710865.1 Lysobacteraceae bacterium
GCACCCGTGGGCGATACGCTCACCCTCGCGTCCAAACCAGCCGACAAGCCGCTCCCCGGCTTCCAGAAGATGCAGTCGCGCGTGTTCGCGGGCCTGTTTCCGGTCGAGGCCGACGACTACCCGGCCCTGCGCGAGGCGCTGGAGAAGCTGCGCCTGAACGACGCCGCGCTCAACTTCGAGCCGGAAAGCTCGGAGGCCATGGGTTTCGGTTTCCGCTGCGGCTTCCTCGGCATGCTGCACATGGAGATCGTGCAGGAGCGCCTGGAGCGTGAGTACGACCTCAACCTGATCACCACCGCGCCGACCGTGGTGTACGAGGTCCTGCTCACCGACGGTGGCGTGATGCCGCTGGACAACCCGGCCAAGCTGCCGCCCTCGCCCAAGGTGCAGGAGATCCGCGAGCCGATCATCCGCGCCAACATCCTCACCCCGCCCGACTACGTCGGCAACGTGATCAAGCTGTGCGAGGAGAAGCGCGGCAATCAGGTCGGCATCAACTACCTGGGATCGCAGGTGCAGATCAGCTACGAGCTGCCCATGGCCGAGGTGGTGCTGGACTTCTTCGACAAGCTGAAGTCGGTCTCGCGCGGCTACGCCTCGCTCGACTACCACTTCGTGCGCTTCGAGGCCGGCCCCTTCGTGCGCGTCGACACCCTCATCAACGGCGACAAGGTCGATGCGCTCAGCATCATCGTGCACCGCAGCCAGGCCGACCGCCGCGGCCGCGACCTGTGCGAGAAGATGCGCGAGCTGATCCCGCGCCAGATGTTCGACGTCGCGATCCAGGCCGCGATCGGCTCGCAGATCATCTCGCGCAGCACGGTCAAGGCCCTGCGCAAGAACGTGCTGGCCAAGTGCTACGGCGGCGACGCCACGCGCAAGAAGAAGCTGCTGGAGAAGCAGAAGGAAGGCAAGAAGCGCATGAAGCAGGTCGGCCGCGTCGAGATCCCGCAGGAGGCCTTCTTGGCGGTGCTGTCGGTGGACAAGTGATGAAGCCGGGATTTGCGAAGCAGCCGGGATTCGGGATTTGGGATTCGGGATTCGCCAAGCATCGCGACCTGAAACCTGTTGTCTCAGCCAACCGCCACTCGTGAGTCAAGCCTGATGTCCCGAAAGCCTGCTCCTGCGAATCCCGAATCCCGAATCCCGAATCCCGGCTGATACCGATGAACCTCGACTTCGCCGCCATCCTCGTCGCCCTGACCGCACTGTCGGGCCTGATCTGGCTCATCGACCACCTCGCCTTCGCCAAGGCGCGGGCCGAGCGCGCCGAGCTGGGGCGGGAGGCGAAGGAACCGGTGCTGGTGGAGTACGCGCGCTCCTTCTTCCCGGTGCTGTTCGTGATCCTGCTGCTGCGCTCGTTCCTGGCCGAGCCGTTCCGGATCCCCTCTGGCTCGATGATGCCGACCCTGCTGGACGGCGACTTCATCCTGGTCAACAAGTACGCCTACGGCCTGCGCCTGCCGGTGCTGAACAAGAAGATCCTCGACATCGGCGCGCCCGAGCGCGGCGACGTGGTGGTGTTCAAATACCCGGTGAACCCGCGGCAGGACTACATCAAGCGCATCGTCGGGCTGCCGGGCGATCAGATCGTGTACCGCAACAAGGTGCTGTACGTGAACGGCGAGCAGGTCCTGCTGCAGCCCATCGGCAAGTACATCGGCGAGGGCAACGGGCGCGACATGACCGGTGCCGAGCACCTGCGCGAAACCCTGGGCGAGGTCGAGCACGAGATCCTGCGCCGCCCGACCCAGTTCCTGATGCCGCGTTCCGAGGGCTCCTGGACCGTGCCCGAGGGCGCCTATTTCGTGATGGGCGACAACCGCGACAACAGCGAGGACAGCCGCTTCTGGGGCTTCGTCGAGGAGCGCCACCTGGTCGGTCGCGCCTTCCTCATCTGGATGAACTGGGACGGCAAGGCCGGCGGCATCGACTTCGGTCGCATCGGCACGATCATCCGCTGAGAGGCGCGCTGGCCGGTCGATTTCAGGTAAAGTTAAGGTCAGCAATCAACCAACCGGGTGGGGACGAGCAATGCGCTCCAGTCAGCGTGGAATGACACTGATCGGTTTCCTGATGGTGCTGGCGGTCGCCGGCTTCTTCATCTATCTGCTGATGCGGCTCTTCCCCGTCTACTCCGAGTACTACGCGGTCGTGACGGCGATGAAGAGCATCCGCAACGAGCCGAATGTGGCCCAGCTCAGTCCGGAGCAGATCCGTACCCTGCTCGACCGCCGCTTTCAGATCAGTTACGTCGACAGCGTGCGGCGCGAGCACATCAAGATCACGCGCGAGCGCGGCTACAACCTGACCATCGCGTACGAGGTTCGGCGCCCGCTCGTGTACAACCTGGACTTCGTCGCCAAGTTCGACCACACCGTGAATCTTGCTCAGTGAGACCGGGCAACGCGATTGACCGTCAAGGCCGAGCTTGAGCGTTGGTGCGCCGATGCCGCCCTGCTGCGGCGTGCCCTGACCCACCGAAGCGCCGGCAGTCCGCACAACGAACGCCTCGAGTTCCTCGGCGATGCCCTGCTTGGGGCGGTCGCGGCCGAGGCGCTGTATCGGCACTGGCCCAGCGCGGACGAAGGCCTGTTGACCCGCGCGCGGGCTGAACTGGTGCGCGAGTCGACCCTGGCCGAGGTCGCGCGCAGGTTCGACCTGGGCGCGCGCATCGTGCTGGGGTCGGGCGAGATGAAGAGCGGCGGCCACCGCCGCGACTCGATCCTCTCCGATGCGCTGGAGGCGGTGGTTGCCGCGGTCTATCTCGACCAGGGCCTCGATGCCTGTCGCGCCTTCGTGCTGTCCTGGATGGAGCCGCTGCTGAGCGAGCTGCCGAAAAAGCTCGCGAAGGATCCCAAGACGCGCCTGCAGGAATGGCTGCAGGGCCGTCGCCTGCCCCGGCCCGAGTACCGCCTGCTGGAGGCCAGCGGCGAGGACCATGCGCAGCGCTTCCGGGTGGTGTGCGAACTGGCCGAGCCGGCGCTCAGCGCCGAAGGCGAGGCCGGATCGCGCCGGGCGGCAGAGCAACGCGCGGCCGCCGAGCTGCTCGAGCGCCTTCAGCCCGGCGCCTGACGCGACAGACGCGGCTGGACCGCGGCCGCGGCAGGCACCAGAATCCGCGCATGAACGACACCCCCTACCGCGCCGGCCAGGTCGCCGTCATCGGCCGCCCCAACGTCGGCAAATCGACCCTGGTCAACGCCCTGGTCGGCTACCGCCTCAGCATCGTCACGCCCAAGGCCCAGACCACGCGCCACCGCATCCTCGGCGTGGCCAGCTTCCCGCACGGCCAGCTCGTGCTGCTCGACACCCCGGGCCTGCACGACGACCAGCGCCGCGCCATCAACCGCTACATGAACCGCGCCGCCCTCGGCGCGCTGGCCGAGGTGCAGGCCGTGCTGCTGGTGGTGGAGGCGGGACGCTGGACCGAGCAGGACGGCCATGCCTACAAGGCGGTGGCCGAGGCCGGCCTGCCCTGCGTGCTGGCGATCAACAAGGTCGACCGGCTGAAGGACAAGACCGCGCTGCTGCCCTTCATCGCCCAGGTCACGCGCGAGCGCGACTTCGCCGCGGTGCATCCGGTCTCGGCGCTCAAGGGCAAGGGCCTGGACGCCTTGCGTGACGAGCTGATCCGCCTGATGCCCGAGGGCGATCCGCTCTTCGCCGAGGACGAGATCACCGACCGCAGCGAACGCTTCCTCGCCGCCGAGACCATCCGCGAACAGCTCCTGCTGCAGCTCGGCGACGAGCTGCCCTACGCGACCTCGGTCGAGATCGAAGGCTGGGAGGACAGCCCGGGCCTGCGCCGCATCCGCGCCGTGATCTGGGTCGAGCGCGAGGGCCAGAAGGCGATCGTGATCGGCACCGGCGGCGAGCGCATCAAGCGCATCGGGCAGAAGGCGCGCGAGGCGCTGGAGCAGGCCGGCGAGGTCAAGGTGCACCTCGAACTCTGGTGCAAGGTGCGCGCGAACTGGTCGGACGACGAACGCGCCCTGCAGCAGTTCGGCTACCAGTAGCGCCGCGCGCATGCTCCGCGTCGAGGGCGAACCGGCCTTCGTGCTGCATGCGCGGCCCTACCGCGAGACCAGCCTGCTGCTCGACGTGCTCAGTCCCGCACAGGGGCGGGTCGGGCTGGTGGCGCGTGGCGTGCGCGGACCCAAGTCGGCGGCGCGCCGCGCCCAGCTGCAGCCCTTCCAGCCGCTGCACCTGTCCTGGCAGCAGCGCGGCGAACTCGGCCAGCTGGGCACGGCCGAGGCCGCCGGCGCGCCGCTGGGACTGGGTGGGGAGGGGCTGCTCGCGG
>JANJTY010000355.1 GCA_024710865.1 Lysobacteraceae bacterium
CGCGCCGGCCGAGATGCGGGCGAGCCGCAGGCCGGTCTCGGGCATCAGCCGCTCCATGCCGGCGGTGGTGGCCTGCGCGATGCAGAGCTCGCCGAAGCGGTCGACGGTCAGGCCCGGCAGGCCGTCGGATTCGCCGAACACGAGCCGGTAGTGCGGCTCCGCGTAGAGCCGCTCGCGCAGGGCGAGCGCGACCTTCAGGCGGTGCACGATCAGCGAGCGGTCCAGCGCGTGCCCGCTGCGGTCGACCAGGCGCGCGGCGATCAGCGAATTCGGATTGACGTAGCCCGAGCCCAGGGCATGGCCGCGGTAATCGCAGATCATCACGGCATCGCCCGGCGCGAAGGCCTTGAGCGGCGTTCGCTCGATATCGACCTCGTTGCTGAACACCCAGAGGTGTCCGGCACGCAGGCGGCGCTCCTCGCCGCGGCGGAGGATCAGGGGCGGCAGATCGGGGCGTTCCAAGGGCTGTGCGGCTCGCGCGTCGGGAGCGGCAGTGTAGCCGGCGCCCCCGTCCGGCCCAAGGCTTGGCTACCATCTGCCCATGCCGAACCCTGCCCGTCGCCCGCTCGTCGTTGCCGTCACCGGCGGCATCGCCTCGGGCAAGACCGCCGTCACCGATGCCCTCGCCGCGCTGGGCGCGCCGGTGTTCGACGCCGACGTGGCGGCGCGCGAGGCGATCGAGCCGGGCACCGACGGGCTGGCGGAGGTCGTGGCCGCCTTCGGCCCCGAGGTGCTGGATGCCTACGGCCGCCTCGACCGCGCCGCGATGCGGCGCCATGTCTTCGCCCATCCCGAGGCGCGGCAGCGGCTGGAGGCCATCATCCATCCACGCGTGCGCGCGCGCCTGCAGGCGCAGGCCGAAGGTGCCGACGCGCCCTACGTGGTGCTGGCGATCCCGCTGCTGGTCGAAGTCGGGGCGCGTGCCGCCTACCCCTGGATCGACCGCATCGTGGTGGTGGACGCGCCGGACGAGGTCCGCATCCAGCGCCTGCTCGCACGCGACGGCATCGACCGCGCCCTGGCCGAGCGCATGCTGGCGGCGCAGGCGGGACGCGGGCAGCGACTCGCCCTGGCGGACCACGTGATCGACAACGGCGGCGATCTGGAAGCGCTGCGCGCGCAGGTATCGGAGCTGCATGCGGCGCTACTGCGTATGGCCGCCGCGGGCGCTGGCTGATTCCGACCTGAGTCAGCCCGGCCAGAACGCGCGGATCGCGGCAATGCCCTGTGCTCCGTGCGCGCGTGCCGCGTCGAGATCGCCCGGGTCGAGCCCGCCCAGGGCATAGACCGGCAGGCTGCAGCGCTCGCGCGCCGCGACGAAGCCGTCCCAGCCCAGTACCGCAGCGCCGGGATGGCTCGCCGTGACCTTGACCGGCCCGAGCACGGCGAAGTCGAGGCCCAGGGCCTCCGCCCGCGCCAGCTCGGCGGCATCGTGGCAGGACGCGGCGACGGTTTGCCCGGCCGGCAGCGGGCGCCGATCCAGCGCCATCAGCTGCGCCGCGCGCAGGTGCAGGCCCAGGCCCAGCTCACGCGCCAGCGCGGACTCGCCATTGAGCAACAGCGTCGCGCCCGCCGCGCGCGCGCGCGCCGCGCAGGCGATCGCGAGTTCGCGCACGGTCTCCGCCTCCAGGCCCGGCGCGCGCAGCTGCACGCGGCGGTGCCCGGCCGCCAGCAGCCGTTCGAACCCGGCGAGGAAGGCCGCGCGGTCGCCGCCGGGAGCGGGCGTGATCGCATACGTCGGCGCGTCGAGCAGGGCCGGCAGAACGGGTCGGTCGGCGTCCGGCATCGGCAGCGCCATCGCGTCGTGCGGCGCACACCAGCGCAGCGCCTGCCCCTCACGTCCCTGCGGCTCGCCCGCGAAGCCCTCGACCTCGAACACCTCGAGCCGGATGCGCAGGCCCGGATAGGCGAAGGGCAGCGCGATCAGCGGACGGCAGTGCGCCGGCTCGACGCGGATCCCAAGCTCTTCGACCAGTTCGCGCGCCAGCGCCTGCGGCCCGCTTTCGCCCGACTCGATCTTGCCGCCAGGGAACTCCCACAAACCCGCGTGCGCACGCCCCGCCGGCCGCTGCGCCATCAGCACCCGACCCTGCGCATCGCGCAGGAGGGCGGCGGCGACGGGGAGCCGGGATTCGTTGAGAAGCCGGGATTCGGGATTCGAGAGTCGGGATTCGCTGGCACGCCGGGATTCGGGATTCGGCCCCTGCTCGGCAACCGCCGCTGCGCCGCATGCGCCTTCGCTTCGCTCGGTCGGGATTCGGGATTCGTTGCTCACGGCAGATGACGCGTCGTGGTGATCGCCCAGATGCCCTGCGGTCTCATGGGCAAGGACAGGCTCTTGCGCTTGCCCTTGCAAGATTCACCGGCACCACACGCGGCAGCGCAGCAAGGCGAAACGCTTCGGCTCTCGCTCTCGCTCTCGCTCTTGCGAATCCCAAATCCCGAATCCCGAATCCCGGCCTCTCAACGAATCACGGCTCTCAAGCCAACTGCCCATGGCAGTGCTTGTACTTCTTGCCCGAGCCGCAGGGGCAAGGATCGTTGCGACCGACCTTGGGCAGTTCGCGCTGCATCGGCTGGCGCGCGGCGGCGAGCGCGGCCTCGACCTGCGCGGCCTCTTCCTCGGCGCCGTAGCCGCCGGCATCGGCGTGCTGGAACTGCAGCGCGGCAGCCTGCTGCTGACGCCGCTGCGCCTCCTCGGCCTGGGCGATCTCGTCGTCGGTGCGGATGCGGATGCGCGCCAGCAGGGTGACGACCTCGCGCTTGACCTTGTCCAGCATGACCGAGAACAGCTCGAAGGCCTCGCGCTTGTACTCCTGCTTGGGCTGCTTCTGCGCATAGCCGCGCAGGTGGATGCCCTGGCGCAGGTAGTCCATGTTGGCCAGATGGTCCTTCCAGTTCTGGTCCAGCACGTTGAGCAGGATATGGCGCTCGAGCTGGCGCATCACCTCGCTGCCGATCATGGCCTCGCGCTCTCGGAAGTGCCGGTCGACAGCCTCCTGCACCGCTTCCTCGATGCCTTCGGCGGTCAGCTCCTCGCGCTCGGAGGCGAGCTTCTGCAGTTCGATGTGCACGCCGAAATCGGACTCCAGCGTCTTCTCCAGCGACGGCAGGTTCCACAGTTCATCGATCGAGCCGGCAGGCACGTGCTCCTGCACCGTCGCCTGCACCACGTCGTGGCGGATGCCGGCGATGCTGGCTTCGAAACTGTCGGCTTCAAGCAGTTCGTTGCGCTGCTGGTAGATGACCTTGCGCTGGTCGTTGGCGACGTCGTCGAAATCGAGCAGGTGCTTGCGCAGATCGAAGTTGTGCGCCTCCACCTTGCGCTGCGCCTTCTCGATCTGGCGGCTGACCATGCGGTCCTCGATCGCCTCGTCGTCCTTCATTCCCATGAACTTCATCGCGCGCGCGACCCAGTCGCCGGCGAAGATGCGCATCAGGTCATCTTCCAGCGACAGGTAGAAGCGCGAGGAGCCCGGATCGCCCTGGCGGCCCGAGCGGCCGCGCAGCTGGTTGTCGATGCGGCGCGATTCGTGCCGCTCGGTGCCGATGATGTGCAGGCCGCCGGCGGCCTTGACCGCGTCGTGCCGCTGCTGCCACTCGGCCTTGACCGCGGCCTTCTGATCCTCGCCGGCCTCAGCGCCCAGCGCGTGCAGCTCGACCTCCAGTGAACCGCCCAGCACGATGTCGGTGCCGCGACCGGCCATGTTCGTGGCGATGGTCACCGAACCGGGACGGCCGGCCTGGGCGACGATATGCGCCTCACGCTCGTGCTGCTTGGCGTTCAGCACCTCGTGCGGCACGCCCTTCTGCTTGAGCAGGGCGGCGATTTCCTCGGAGGTCTTGATCGACGTGGTGCCGACCAGCACCGGCTGGCCGCGGCCGTGGCAATCCTTGATGTCCTCGATGACGGCATTGAACTTGTGCTCGCGCTTGAGGAAGACGAGGTCGGCGCTGTCCTTGCGCACCATCGGACGATGGGTCGGGATGACCACCACCTCGAGCCCGTAGATGGACTGGAACTCGTAGGCTTCCGTGTCGGCCGTGCCGGTCATGCCGGACAGCTTGCCGTACATGCGGAAGTAGTTCTGGAACGTGATCGAGGCCAGGGTCTGGTTCTCGCGCTGGATCGGCACGCCTTCCTTCGCTTCCACGGCCTGGTGCAGGCCGTCGGACCAGCGGCGGCCCGGCAGGGTGCGGCCGGTGAATTCGTCGACGATGACCACCTCGCCGTCGCG
>JANJTY010000362.1 GCA_024710865.1 Lysobacteraceae bacterium
TCCTTCGGTTCGTAATCGGCGTCCCAGTAGCCCATCTGGGCATACTTCAACACCCCGGCCCGGTAACGCTGCCTGGGGTCGGCGATCACTTCGACGCTGTCGTTGGCACCCATCGTCCTGTCTCCTCACGCGGCTCAAATCCCTTGTCGTGAGATGGACAATATGGCCATGCAGTAATAAGCTCAAATCGAATAATCTCCCGATTTGAGATAAGGAAAGCTGATGAAGCTCGCGCAACGACTGACCCTGCGCCAGCTGCGCGCGCTGGTGGCGGTGGCCGACTCCGGAAGCTTTACGTCGGCTGCGCACCTGCTGCATGTGACGCAGCCGGCGGTGTCCATGCAGTTGAAGGAACTCGAGGAGATCATCGGCGAGGTGCTCGTCGATGGCCGGCGACAGGTATTTCTCACCGCCGCCGGGGAAATCCTGGTGCGCCAAGCCCGCGCCGTGCTCGACGCGCTGGAGCTGGCCGAAGTCCAGTTGAAGGCGCAGCGCGACGTACCCGCCGGCACCATCGAGGTCGCCGCGATCACGACCGCGGAGTATTTCGTGCCCTATCTGCTGGCCGAATTCGGGCAGCGTTTCCCGGATGTGGGCTTCCGTCTCACGGTGGCGAACCGCGAGACGGTTCATCGCATGCTGCGCGAGCAGCGCGCCGACATCGCGATCACCGGCGAGCCACCGAGCGGTCTGCCGCTGCGCCGCATCCCGTTCGCGCCGCATCCGCTGTCCTTCGTCGCCGCGCCCGATCACCCGCTGGTCGGGCGCCCGCGCGTGACGCCCAGCGCGCTCGCCGGCGAGCGCCTGCTGTTGCGCGAGCTGGGCTCGGGCACGCGCGCCAACCTCGAACGCTTCCTGCGCGCACACGGGGTGCGTGCCGTGCGCGCCGACGAGATGGGCAGCAACGAGACGCTCAAGCAGGCCGCGATGGCCGGAATGGGCATCGCCTTTCTGTCGCACCAGTGCTTCGCGATGGAACTCGGCGCCGGACGCCTGGTGCGTCTCAACGTGATCGGAACGCCCGTGATGCGCGAGTGGAACGTGCTGGTGCACGAGGGCCGCCCCCCGACGCCCGCGCTGGTGGCGTTGCTGGATTATTTTCAGGGAGAGGGGGCGGAACGGCTGCGGGCACTGACGGCCTGAGCCGGGTTCAACTGCCGTCGCACAGCCCCGAGCTCGGACCGCCGGTCGGGGAGGGGGCAGGCAGGCCGCCGGAGCCCGTGGCTGCGGTCGCACCGGACGGCGAAGCCTTCGACTGTGCGCCGACGCCGACCGGCTCGGCCGTCGGGGAGGCTCGCTGCCCATTCTCGTTCGCGATCATGACCTCCGCCTTCGGTTGAGCAGAGTTCATGTAGTCCAGGATGTCGCCGTGCGCGAACGGTGGGACCGTGCAGGCGACGAGGGCGGCAATGCGTGTCTTGAGGAGGGTCATGCCTGTTGCCTTGTTTCACGTCGTCGGGCGCGCAATCGGCCGAGCACGACAGGGGTGGATGCTGCGATCGCTATGAGCAACACAGGGAGCCCATTTTCGATGACGCGAGTAAAGGCGTCGGCGGGCCGGCTGGCGGCGAGGTGGCCCGTGATCACGGATTGTTCCTGCAGCGGGATGGGGGCGCCGTTGAGCCACACCATGCGCGCCACCACCAGGCGCCAGCCGAGCCACGTATGTCGCACGTCCGCAAAGTTCCGGGCGGTGTGGCAGGCGGTACAGCGCTGCTCGGTGAGGCGCTCGGCGTAGGGGCGGCGGGCTTCGCGCGCCGCGGCCTCAGCGCGCTCGCGGCGTTCCTGCGCTGCCCGTTGTTCAGCGCGTCGGTGCTCCGCTTCGATGTCGGCGGCGATGCCCTCGCGCATCTGCGCGCGCTGGCGGGCGCTCTCCAGCGCACCGGGCGGTTCATATTCGGAG
The DNA here is from genome assembly GCA_024710865.1 of Lysobacteraceae bacterium. Classification (GTDB taxonomy): domain Bacteria; phylum Pseudomonadota; class Gammaproteobacteria; order Xanthomonadales; family Xanthomonadaceae; genus JANJTY01. Next base: position 1,904 of record JANJTY010000362.1, read on the forward strand.
ATGTCGATGTCGGCAGCGGCCGGTCCGGCGGCGAAGACCATGAACGCGACGATCCACCGTAGCCTTGCGGCCCGCCTCATTCGTAGCGCGAACCCTTGCGTGGCCCGGGCGGCGACCCGCGCGAGTAACCTTGCGCCTCGTCGCGCAGTTCGGGCGGGATGGCGAGGTGATCGGTCGATAGCCCCTTCTCGCGCAGCTTGCGGGCGATGAATGCCATGTCCTCCGCGGTCACGCCGCGTTCGGCGCGCTCATGACGGGCCTTGCAGATGGCCATGCGGGCCCGACGTTCCTTAGGCGCGATCTCCTCCGCGACGGCGTCCACGGAAACCGCCGCGGCGAGCATGCGCGCCAGCGCCAGGTAGGGGTTGGCGGGCACCTCGGGATGGGCCGCCTCCTGCTCCAGATCCTGGATGAAGCGCGGCAGCCAGCGCGTCACGAAAGCGTGCAGAAAGTGTTCCGGCCGCAGGGCGGGCAGCGCAGTGCCGGCGGACATCGCTTCGGCACCGGCGAAATAGAGCCAGGCCACAAACTCGAGTTGCACCGCGACGTGGTCGGCCAGATCGTGGAAATCGGTGCCGCGCTGGAGTCCGCACCGGAGGTAGGCCTGCTCCAGTGCGGTCACCGTCCCGCCGCCGTGGGCGCCGTCCAGATAGCTTGTCGCATTGATCGCGACCAGGCGCGGCGGGTTCAGGAACAGCGCGCTGTAGCATTGCAGCAGCGCGAGGTGTTGCGGCGTGGCGTCGATCGCGTCGCGATAGGCGGCGATGTGCGCTGCGCAGTCGTAGCCGAGCGATTCGCCGAGTTCGGCGAGGTCATCGGCCAGCGCATCGCGCATTGCAGCGAAGCTTTCCGGCTGCAGGGGCGTCATGAATGCGCGCGCGAGGCACAGGTAGAACTCGCCGCGTTCGGTCAGGGATTCGATGTTGCGTGCGTCCATCATGCGGGCGTCCGGTAGTTGGCCGGGGGCAAGGAGAGCGTCCCCGGCCGGGGAGCGGACCGGAGCGAGCCGGTCCGCGGGGAGAGGCGCTCAGTCCTGCGGCGCGGCGTCGAGCTTCAGCATCTTCTCGCCCAGCGCCCAGCCTAAGAAGGCGATGGAGAAGGCGAGCAGGGTCAGCATCCACTCGGTCGTCGAGGGTGTGTAGGCGATCAGGTCCGGCACCCAGCTGCCCTTGAACAGCGGCAGGAGCTGCCCGCCGATGACGAAGTCGTAGCGGTCGATGAAGAAGCCGCCGATCACCATCACCGCCGCGACG
>JANJTY010000371.1 GCA_024710865.1 Lysobacteraceae bacterium
ACGGCTGCGCCGGGTTCGAGCAGGCGGATCTCGGTCTGCTCGCCGTCGATGTCGACGATCAGGCCGTCCTCGCTGCGGCCGACGATGGCGGTCTTGCCGGACTCGGTGCGGAACTCGCGCGTCTCGCCCACCGGCAGGGAGGCGTCGAGGTCGCGCAGGACCAGTACCTCGGCCTCGCCGTCGGTGATCAGCTTGATGGTGGTCTCGTCCGAAGCCGAGACGGCGTTGCCGAGCAGGGCGCCCAGCGAGAGGCTGAGCAGGCCGGCGCGGAGGATGGATTTCGGGTGCATGGGTTCGCTCCTTGAAGGATGGGTTGGGGGATGCCCGCTGTCCTTCAGCAAGGGCCGTGCCAGGGTCGGGGTGCTCTCAAATGCATGGATCGGCGCACTGGCCGGGCGCGGCGCTTCCCGATATGCGGCTGGATGTCCGCAAATGGGGAAGAGCCCGGCTTCAGCCGCCGATGCCGAACTTCTCCAGGCGGTAGAGGAAGGCCTTGTAGGGCAGGCCGAGCAGGCGCGCGGCCTGGCTGCGGTTGCCCTGCGCGCGCTGCAGGGCCTGTTCCAGCAGGGAGCGCTCCAGGTTCTCCCAGTCCAGGCCCTCGGCCGGCAGCTCGAAGCGCGACGCGGCGGTCGCGCGCGGCGCGCCGGGCAGGTCGTCCAGGCTGGGTTCGTCCTCGGCCAGCAGCAGCAGGCGCTCGACCGCGTTGCCCAGCTCGCGCACGTTGCCCGGCCAGGGCCGGTCCATCAGCGCGCGCAGCACGGCCTTGGGAATCCCGACCGCAGGCAGGCCGTGCAGGCGCGCCGCGCGCGCGGCGAACTGCTCGACCAGCAGCGGGATGTCCTCGCGCCGCTCGCGCAGGGGCGGCAGGGTCAGGGTGACCACGGCGAGGCGGTAGTAGAGGTCCTCGCGGAAGCGGCCTTCCGCCGCCTCGCGCGCCAGCTCGCGGTTGGTCGCGGCCACCACGCGCAGGTCGAGCGCGATCTCGCCGCGGCCGCCGACGCGGGTGATGCGGCCTTCCTGCAGCGCGCGCAGCAGCTTGGGCTGCAGCGCCAGCGGCAGCTCGCCGATCTCGTCCAGGAACAGGGTGCCGCCCTGGGCCTGCTCGAAGTAGCCCGCGCGCGCCGCGCCGGCGCCGGTGTAGGCGCCCTTCTCGGCGCCGAAGAACTCGGCCTCGATCAGGCCTTCGGGGATGGCCGCGCAGTTGACCGCGACGAAGGGACCGCCGGCGCGGCGCGAGAGCCGGTGCAGGGCGCGCGCGACCAGTTCCTTGCCGGTGCCGGACTCGCCCTGCACCAGCACCGTGGCCTCGGTCGGGGCCAGCTTTTCGATCCGGCGGTAAAGCCGCTGCATGCTCGGCGCGCGACCGACCAGGTCGACCAGGCGCTCGCGCGCATCGAGGTCGGCGGCGAGGCGGCGGGTCTCCTCGCGCAGGGCGCGGGTGCGCAGGGCCTTGTCCACCGCCAGCAGCAGGGCCTGACGCTCGAAGGGCTTGGCCAGGTAGTCGTCGGCGCCGGCGCGGATCGCCGCGACCGCGTGTTCGATGCTGCCGTAGGCGGTCACCAGTACGAAGCTCAGCTCGGGCCGCAACCGGCGCACCGACTGCAGCAGGCCGAGCCCGTCGCCTTCGGCCAGCTTGAAGTCGGAGATCACCAGGCTGAGCGACGGTTCGGACAGCAGCGCCTCGGCCGCAGGCTGCGACTCGGCCTCCAGCACGGTGTAGCCGGCGCCGCGCAGCAGGCCGGCGACCAGGCCACGCTGCGCCGCGTCGTCCTCGACCAGCAGCAGGTGCGCGCTCATGCCGAGTGCCTGGGGTGTAGGGAAAGCCGAGCCAGGGTGCCGCCGCCCGCGCGTTCGACCAGCTCGATGCCGCCGCGGTAGCGCAGCGCGGCCAGGCGCTGGGCCAGGTACAGGCCCATGCCGGCCCCTTGCGGCTTGCTGCTGACGTGCGGCTGGAACAGGCGCGGGCGCAGCGCCTCGGGCACGCCGCTGCCTTCGTCCTCGACCTCGATGCGGAGCGGATCGCCGGCGCTCACGCGCACCCGCACGACGCCGTCCTCAGGACTGGCCTCGGCCGCGTTCGACACCAGGGTGTGCAGCAGGATGCGCAGCTCGACTGCGACCGCCGCCAGGCTGGCGTCCAGATCGCCCTCGGCGACGAGGTCGAGACGCGACCCGAAACTCTGCCGCGCCTCCAGCAACACGTCCTCGACCACCTCGCGCAGCGGCACCGGCCGCGCCGGCGCGTCGGCGCCGGCGGCCAGCGCGAGGAAGCCGCGCAGGCTGCCGTCGAGCCGGGCGATCTGCTCGCGCGCGGCGCGCGCCAGCGCGGCGCTGGCGTCCGAGCCGGGTGCCTCGGCCTGGAGCGCCTCGATGCAGAGTCCGAGCGCGTGCAGCGGGTTGCGCAGCGAATGCGCCAGGCCGCGGCCGATCTCGCCCCGTTCGGCCAGGGCCTGCTGGCCGCGCAGGCGCTGGGCCTCGGCGTCGAGCCGCTCCAGTTCGGCCGCCATGCGGTTGAAGGCGACGATGCTTTCGCGCACCTCGCGCACGCCGCCGTCGGCCACGCGCACGCCGGTTTCCCCCGCGCCCAGTCGCGCGGCGCCCGCGGCGAGCGCGCGCAGCGGCTGCGCGATGCGGTGCGCCAGCCAGATGCCGAGCGCCAGGCCCACCGCGAGCAGGGCCGCCAGGCCCCAGGCCAGGCGCGTGGTGAAGCCGCGCAGTTCGCGTTCCAGGCCGCCCTGCGCGAGGGGAATGGTCTGGCCGACGCCGTTCGCCGCGACCCACAGCCCGGGCTCGCGACCGGCCAGGGCCAGCGCACGGACCTCGACCTGGGTCGAGGCCGGCGTGCCCGGCGGCAGCGGCGGATCGGCCGGGTCGGGCGGAATCCGCAGCGGCGCCTGCCCGGCCTCCTGCGCCGCGAGTTCTGCCGGATCCAGCTCGCGCCCGTTCACGATCACGCGCAGCTCGGTGTGGCGCTGGCCGTCGCTGCCGACCGACTCGACCCGGCGGTGCTCGATGCGTTCGCTCAGCACCCGCAGCACGCGCCGGCCGGCGTCGCTGGCGCTCTCGGCCAGGGCCAGGCGCAGTCCGTCCGACAGGCGCAGCAGGCCCCATCCGCCGATCACGGCAAGCCCGAGGAAGAGGGCGGCAAGCAGCAGGGAAAGACGCAGGCTGAGGCTCATGGCGGGCGTGATGATCGACCAGGCAACGTTACCAGCAAGGGACGTGCCATCGGAGTCGGTCGCTGGGTCGGGGCCATGCGTTTGGTGCACACTCCGCGGCATGAGTTCGAGTCCACGTGTTTCCGATTGCCGCCGGAGTCTCTGGAGTCTTGCCCTGCTCCTGGCGGCAGGACCTTTCGCCCTCGCTGTTGCGGCCGAGGTCTCGCCCGCGCTGCGCGCCGGACTGGCCGACGGCGGGCGCGTCGACGTGCTGATCGAGCCCACGGGCGCCAAGGCAGCGCTTTCCGATCTGCCGCGTGCCGGGTTCGCGGCACGCAACGCCGCCGCGGTGGAACGGCTGCAGGCCGCGGCGCATGCCAGCCAGGCGCCGGTCCGGAACCTGCTCAAGGCGCGCGGGGTGCCGCACCGGCCTTTCTGGGTGGTCGATGCGATCTGGGCGCGGGTCGATGCCGCCGACCTCGATGCGCTGGCGCGCCTGCCGCAGGTCGCGCGCATCCGCGCCAATCCGCGCCTGCCTGCGGGCCTGCCCGAGGCGCGCGCGGCGGGCAAATCGGCCCAGGCCGTCGAATGGGGCGTGCAGCGCGTCGATGCGCCGGCCTTGTGGGCGCTGGGCGTGCGTGGCGAAGGCGTGGTGATCGGTGGCCAGGACACCGGCTACGCCTGGGACCATCCCGCCCTGCAGGCCAGCTACCGCGGCTGGAACGGCGTCAGCGCGGATCACGACCACCACTGGCACGACGCCATCCACGCCCTCATCGGCCCGGGCCCGAACGACTGCGGCCTCGATTCGCCCGTGCCCTGCGACGATCACGGGCACGGCACCCACACCCTGGGCACGATGATCGGCGACGACGGCGGGGGCAACCAGATCGGCGTGGCGCCCGGCGCGCGCTGGATCGGCTGCCGCAACATGGAGGAAGGCGAGGGCACGCCGGCGACCTACCTCGAATGCTTCCAGTGGTTCATGGCGCCGACCGACCTGGCCGGCGCCAATCCGGATCCGGCCCTGGCCCCGCACATCATCAACAACTCCTGGGGCTGTCCGCCGGCGGAAGGCTGTACCGAGGTCGACATCCTGCTGCAGGCGGTCGACACCCTGCGCGCCGCCGGCATCCTGGTCGTGGTGTCGGCCGGCAACAGCGGACCGTCCTGCGGCAGCGCCGACACCGCACCGGCGCCGTATCCGTCCAGCCTGAGCGTGGGCGCGACCGACAGCGCCGACGGCATCGCCAGTTTCTCCAGCCGCGGGCCGGGCACGCTCGATGGCAGCCTCTTCTGGCTGAAGCCGGAACTGAGCGCGCCGGGCGTGCTGGTGCGCTCCAGCCTTCCTGGCGGCAATTACGGCGCCTCCAGCGGCACCAGCATGGCCGGCCCGCACGTGGCCGGCGTTGCCGCCCTGCTGATGAGCCTGGAGCCTCGGCTCAAGGGCGATCCGGCCGCGGTGGAGGCGATCCTGATGGCGAGCGCGCGGCCGATGACCAGCCTGCAGGACTGTCCCGGTTTTCCCGGCGCGGCGGTGCCGAATGCGGTCTTCGGTCACGGCATCGTCGATGCCGGGCGCGCGCTGGCGCTGCTCGCGCCGCTGTTCCGCGACGGCTTCGAGGCGCCATCGCCGTGACAGCGCGTGTGTTCGAAGCGCCGCGCCGCAGACGTGTGGTGGATTCAGACTCATGAGCACCGAGGCTTTCGCACTGCTTGCCAGTGGCGTGCTCGTCGTTGCGTTCCTCTATGCCTCGGTGGGCCACGCCGGCGCTTCGGGCTACATCGCGGTGATGAGCCTGATCGGTCTGGCCCCGGCCGAGATCCGCACCACCGCCCTGGTGCTGAACGTGCTGGTCGCCGCGGTGGGTTCCTGGCAGTTCTGGCGCGCCGGGCACTTCCGCTGGGCGCTGTTCTGGCCCTTCGCGCTGATGTCGGCGCCGCTGGCCTTCCTTGGGGGTCGCCTGCAGCTGCCCGCGGAGGTGCTCAAGGTCCTGATCGGCCTGGTGCTGCTCTACTCCGCTCTGCACCTGTTCCTGCGTCCACCGACGGAGAGCGGCACGCGGCCGCCGTCGCGGCCGCTCGCGCTCGGTGTCGGCAGCGGCCTCGGCCTGCTCTCCGGCCTGACCGGGACCGGCGGCGGCATCTTCCTCACGCCCTTGCTGCTGCTGATGCGCTGGGCGCGGGCGAAGGAAGCGGCGGCCGTCTCGGCCCTCTTCATCCTGGTCAACTCCAGCGCCGGACTGGTCGGCAACCTGAGCGGCGGCGCCAGCGTGACCTGGCTGGCGCCGGCCCTGGCCGGCTTCGCCCTCGCCGGCGGCACGCTGGGTTCCTGGCTCGGCAGCCGGCGCCTGCCGCCGCTGTTGATCAAGCGCGTCCTCGCCCTGGTGCTGGTCATCGCAGGCGCCAAGCTGCTGCTGGGCTGAGGCCGATCGAGACCGGCGCGGACAGCGGCCGAGGCCCGGGCTAAGCTGGAGGCCCTACCGCAGAGACCGCAGCATGTCGCTCATCGCCGACCTGATCGTCGCCCTCGTCGCGGCCCTGCACGGTTACTTCCTCGTGCTGGAGATGTTTCTCTGGACCCGCCCGATCGGCCTGCGCACCTTCCGCCAGACGCACGAGAAGGCCATGGCCTCGCGCGTGCTGGCCGCCAATCAGGGCCTGTACAACGGCTTCCTCGCCGCCGGTCTGTTCTGGGGCCTGATGCAGGGCGCGGAAGGCTGGGACGTGAAGCTGTTCTTCCTCGGCTGCGTGATCGTCGCCGGAGTCTTCGGTGCGCTGACCGTGAACCGCCGCATCCTGTTCGTGCAGGCGCTGCCGGCCGCGGTCGGCTTCGTGCTGGTGTGGTTGGCAGGGTGAGGCGGGTTGGGGCGGGGCGTCGGCGGCGAGCCGAAGCCTGTCCTGCTTACTGGAACAGGCCGGCGGGGTACTCGGCCTTCTGCTCGCGCGAAAGCAGCAGCTGCAGGCCTTCACGCGGAGTGATCTCCTCGTGCAGCACGCGCCGCACCAGCTCGGCGATGGGTAGCTCGACACCGTGGCGTTCGGCCAGGCGCATGACCTCGTCGGCGGTCTGCACGCTTTCGACCACCTGGCCGATCGCGGCCACGGCCTCGGCGATGCTCTGCCCGCGGCCCAGCGCCAGGCCGAGGCGGCGGTTGCGCGAGAGATCGCCGGTGCAGGTCAGCACGAGGTCGCCCAGGCCGGCGAGTCCCATCAGGGTCTCGGCCTTGCCGCCGAGGGCGAGGTTCAGGCGCAGCATCTCGTTCAGTCCGCGCGTGATCAGGCCGGCGCGGTCATTCAGGCCGAGCTGCATGCCATCGGACACGCCGTTGGCCACTGCCAGCACGTTCTTCATCGCGCCGCCCAGTTCGGCGCCGAGCATG